>NZ_QTZH01000022.1:0-47347 GCF_003462585.1 Ruminococcus sp. OM04-4AA
AAGACCCCTTGAAGACGACGAGGTAGATAGGGCAGAGGTGGAAGTGTGGTAACACATGGAGCTGACTGTTACTAATAGGTCGAGGGCATAACCAAAGCAGTGATAGGTTTGGATGATGATGTTGGTTTTGACTGTATGTAGTTTTGAAGGTACATGGAATATGGACAGGAATGAGAAGCAGTGCGAAAGCGCTGTTTTTTTTATCAAAATAAAAATCTCTGTAAGTTAGTCTGATCGGAGTATTGATTATTTTTGGATTTATCCCTAGGAAAAAGCACTGATTTGCGTTATACTAAGAAAGATGTGAATGAAAACATGGTACAAAGGAGATGGAGCAATGATTCGTTTTACATGGTATGAACTGCTTTGGCTGTTTTTCATCTATTCTTTCTTAGGATGGGTGTTGGAGACAGCAGCCGCAACAGTAAAACAGAAGAAGTTTGCGAACAGAGGTCTGGTGAATGGACCGTTCTGTGTGATCTACGGTATCGCCGCTCTGTTCATGACATTTGGATTACAGGAGCTAAGAGGAGTCTGGCTTTTTTTATTTGCGGCGATTTATGCGACAGTGATTGAATGGGTTGCAGGGCATTTGATCGAGAAGGCATTTAAAGCCAGATGGTGGGATTACTCCAAGATCAGATGGAATCTGGACGGATATATCTGTATCCCGGCTTCTCTTGTCTGGGGTGCTCTTGGATATCTTGGAATCCGCTGGGGAAACAGATTTGCAATCGTAGTATTTAAAATGTTGCCGCTCTTCCTGATGAAGATCCTTGTGTTGATTCTTCTTGGAATACTTATTGTGGATATCCTTGGATCTTATTTACTTCTGCGTGGAAAAGGAAAGAATCTGGCGCGTTGGGAAGCTACGAATGAGGGACTGGACAGAGTCAGTGATAAGCTTGGTCGTATGATTTCCACTTGGGTTGGAAAACGTATCCAAAAAGCGTATCCAAAGGCAGTCGAACTGATCCGCAAGGAAGAGGAAGCGGAGAAGGGAAAAGTATTTGCCGCAGGCTGTGGGTTCTATAAGATCGTGCTGTTGTTTTTTGTCGGAGCATTTCTTGGAGATATTACAGAGACGATTTTCTGCAGGATCACGGCAGGTGTGTGGATGAGCCGATCCAGTGTAGTCTGGGGACCGTTCAGTATTGTTTGGGGACTGGCGATCGCACTTGTGACAGCAATGCTTTACAAATATAAAGATAAGAGTGACAGTTTCTTATTTATCATCGGTACGTTGCTCGGTGGAGCGTACGAATATCTTTGCAGCGTGTTTACCGAAATTGTATTCGGGAAAGTTTTTTGGGACTATAGCGAGATTCCATTTAACTTAGGAGGCCGAATCAACTTGTTGTACTGCTTCTTTTGGGGAATTGCGGCAGTTGTCTGGTTTAAGAAGATTTATCCGTACATTTCCGCATGGATCGAGAAAATCCCGATGCTGGCAGGGAAGCTGCTTACCTGGTTTTTGATCGTGTTCATGATCTGCAATGTTGCGGTGTCATGTATTGCACTCGTTCGTTATGACGAACGTGGAAAAGGTGTTGTAGCGGAAAATAGTATTCAGAAGTGGGCAGATGAACATTATGATGATGTGAAGATGGAGAAGATTTATCCAAACGCAAAAGCGACAGAATAGAAAAAGTGTTGATGCACAGAAGAGGGTTTGTGTATCAACACTTTTTTGAGTGTATTATAAAATTAGATATTGTCTGTCGTGGAAAGAGAAGCATCTGTCTCAGGAAACAGAAGTGCAGGAACGAAGTAAAACCAGCGACCGAAGAGTCGGGCAATGAATCCAACAAGCAGAGCAGCGATGATAGTTCCTTCACGTACTCCGTTTAATTCTTTTGCAAAGACAAAGGAAAGCAGTGCTGCCATAACAGTCATTGTAACATCGCAAGCAATTTTTGTGCTTCCAAATTCTCGTTCGCATGTCTGTACAACAGCGCGGACGAAGGATTCACCTGGAAGCATTGCAACATCTGCAAGAACTTCGCAGTAGACACCGAATCCGAGAATGATACATCCAATCAGAAGTGCAATGACCTTGAACAGATAGGAATCCGGGTGAACGAAAGATAAGATAAGCATTGTCCAGTCGATAAAGTATCCGAACAAGATTGAAATCGGAATCTGTAATAGGTGTTCTAATTTAAAATCTTTGCGAAGGATCAGAAGCTGCAGTGCGATTAAAAAGAGACTGAAGATAATCGTAAAGTTACCGAGTGTGAGTGAGAAATTCAAGCTCAGTACATAAGGGATAGAGGAAATCGGAGAAGTTCCGAGGTTCGCCTTTGTGACGAGACTAACACCAAGGGAACTGATAAATAATCCGACCAAAAAGATGAGATAGCGTTTAAATTTTTCCATTTGATTCAAGTCCTTTCTTTCACGTGAAGTTTCTACATCTAAGAAATTTCTATATCTAAGAAGTTTTCTGTATTAATAGGTGAGATTAAAGTTTAGACAGATTGTATTACTTGTCGCTGGAATTTTGAGAAGAAAGATTATCCTGTACCTTCTGAAATGTCTTTAGAAAGAAATTCAAATCTTCTTCGGATATTCCTGCAAGAGCAACAGCTTCTATTTCATGAAATTTCTGCTCAACGATCTGCTGCAGCCTGCGTCCGTTTTTTGTGAGAAACACATGAAATGATCTGCGGTTTCCATTTAATATTCGGCGTTCCACCATGTTCTGGTCTTCCATGCGATTCAGGACAGAAGTGAGAGAACCAGCCTCAATATGACAGGCGGCAGCAATCTCTTTCTGATTTGCACCGTCATGATCTTTTAAGTAATCCAAAACCTTTGGCTGTCCAAGGGTCAGACCGTAAGGCTTCAGCTGTTCCATCAGCTGCTTCTGTATCATCATATGGTTTGACATGGAGAGATAGTGAAAGGATTCCATTTTAAATACCTCCAAAATAACTGTTAGAATTCAAACAATTATGATTATAACAATCTGAATGCGAATGTCAAGAGGTTTCATAAAAAGTCCAAGTGATGGTTCCTATAAAACAGGAAAGTAATTCATAAAGTGTGTAAAGAAAGCTTGCTGAAAATGTCAAAAAGTCTTATAGTAGTAGAGGCGAGATAGATAAAAAAGAGCAATCTTTGCTTTTGGGGGATAAAGCATAAGAAAATGCGCAACATTTTAAGGAGTGCTTCAGAATAGTTATCCAAATACATTTACGGAGAGGAAAAAGGTATGATGGAGAATAAAAAAATGCGGGCAGAGCATCCGAAGAGAGAGCTTGCAGTGGATATTTTGTATGATATTATAGGAAGTATTTTGTTTGGTGCCGGAATCTATACATTTGCAGAGGCAGGAAATTTTGCGCCTGGAGGAATCTCAGGTATTGCCTTGATCATGAACAAGTTATGGAATCTTCCGGTCGGTACAATGACGTTGATACTGAATATTCCACTGGTTATCATCAGTTATAAAACAGTAGGAAAGCGGTTTTTGATAAAGACTGCGAGGACGATGATTATTTCAACGATCTTTGTCGATCTTGTATTTCCAATGTTTCCGTTCTATACAGGACAGCGTCTGCTTGCAGCGATTTACTCGGGAGCATTGCTCGGACTTGGAATGGTTCTTTTCTATATGAGAGGTTCTTCTTCGGGTGGAGCGGATTTCCTGACAATGACGATCAAAAAGAAGAGACCGCATATGTCTCTTGGGCGATTGACGCTGCTGATCGACCTGATTATTATCTTGATCGGATGGCCGGTATTCGGTGATGTTGATTCGGTTCTTTATGGATTGATCGCAGTATTTGTCTGCTCTATGGTAATTGACAAGATCCTTTACGGAATCGGTGCAGGATCACTTGCGATTATCGTAACATCGAAAGGAGAGGAAACAGCGGAGGAGATTGGAAGAATCACCGATCGTGGTGTTACTTCTCTGGAAGGAATGGGGACTTATACGAAGAGTAAGAGAAATGTTTTGCTCTGTGCATGTTCTAAGTCAGAAGCGTATCTTGTGAAAAATGCAGTTTACCAGGTAGATGACTCGGCCTTTGTAATGTTTACTGAGACAAGTGAAGTGCTTGGAGAAGGATTCAAGGAAAGTCTGGATGAGTTGTAAATAAAATAGAAGAACAGTTACGAATATGAAATATAAAAAGCTGCTGTCCATCTGTTGTTTACGAGGTTTGTGAACAACAGACGGACAACAGCTTTTCTATATGCTTTATATGTATAGATTTGTTTTCAAAGATTCAAAAATGTTAATCTTCTTTCGCCCAGTCGAAGGAATATTTAACAGCCTTGTGCCAACCCTTCAGTTTCTTTTCACGGATTTCCGGGTCAATTGAAGGTTCAAAGATCTGATCAATCGCCCAGTTCTCTTTGATTTCTTCAAGACTGTTCCAGTAGCCGACTGCAAGTCCGGCCAGATAAGCAGCTCCCATAGCAGTCGTCTCAACGCAGACCGGACGGTGGACAGGTGCGTTGATCAGATCAGCCTGTGTCTGCATCAGGAAGTTATTTGCGCTTGCGCCGCCATCTACTTTCAGGGAAGCGAGATCGATGTCGGAATCTGCCTTCATGGCAGTCAGGACATCATATGCCTGATAAGCGAGAGACTCGAGGGTCGCACGGATGATATGGTATTTATTTACCCCACGTGTCAGGCCTACGATCGTTCCGCGGGCATACTGATCCCAATAGGGAGCACCGAGTCCGGTGAAAGCAGGTACAACATAACAGCCGTTTGTATTTTTCACTTTCTTTGCCATGTATTCGCAATCGTCAGCGGAATCAATCAGACGCAATTCATCACGCAGCCACTGGATCGCTGCACCGGCAACAAAGATAGAACCTTCCAGAGCATATGTAACCTTTCCGTCAAGTCCCCAGGCAATCGTGGTGACAAGGCCGTTGTTGGAAAAGACAGGTTTTTCTCCGGTGTTCATCAGAAGGAAGCATCCGGTTCCGTAAGTATTCTTCGCATCTCCCGGTTTGAAACAGGTCTGACCGAAAAGTGCAGACTGCTGATCTCCGGCAGCACCGGCGATTGGGACCGCTCCGCCAAGGACGGATGGATCTGTCTCTCCGTAAATGCAGCTGGAAGGCTTCGGTGTCGGAAGCATACAGCGTGGGATCTGAAGTTCTTCGAGAATCTCGTCATCCCAGTCTAATGTATTGATATTGAAAAGCATGGTTCGTGATGCGTTGGAGTAGTCTGTAACATGTACTGCGCCTTTCGTCAGTTTCCAGATCAGCCAGGTCTCTACTGTACCAAAGAGCAGTTCTCCGCGCTCGGCACGTTCTCTTGCTTTCGGAACGTTGTCGAGAATCCAGTGGATCTTTGTTCCTGAGAAATAAGCATCAAGTACAAGACCTGTTTTCTGGCGAAACTCTTCTGTCAGTCCTTTTTCTTTCAAAGAATCGCAGAATTCAGCAGTACGACGACACTGCCAGACAATCGCGTGGCAGACCGGATCACCGGTATTCTTATCCCATACGATGGTTGTCTCGCGCTGGTTCGTGATACCGATTGCAGCGATATCAGAAGGTTCCGCGCCGATGATGTTCATAGCCTCCACAGCAACTCCGAGCATGCTTGCCCAGATCTCGTCCGCATCGTGCTCTACCCAGCCTGGTTTTGGAAAATACTGTGTGAATTCTCTCTGCGTGACGCTGCAGATTTCCCCTTTTTTATTAAATAAAATGCAGCGGTTACTTGTGGTTCCGGCATCTAATGCCATAACGTATTTTGACATAATATGTGCCTCCTCATTCTAGTATTACTCAGAACAGTAATCGAGGTTCGTTCTGTTCTATATTCTAATAAGATAAGAATATCATAATCGGAATGGAGGTTCAATGGACGAAAGGTGCTGTAATAACTAAATTTTCGCATTTTACTGTATTTTACTGTATGCATGCTTGCAAATCTTTTTGCGATACCGTAAAATGAATTTTGAATTGCTTTTCAGCAGTTCGCCTTATGCAACTAATAACGATACAGAGACATTAGAAAGTTTTATTTTCTTATGCATTTTTATAATAAGAAAGGCGGTATATTCCATGGGAATGATACGTGCTGAAAAGCTTGTATTTGAGTATGATAAACGAGACGAAGAAGGTAATGTGATCGGATCCCATCGCGCCATTGACGGAGTTGACATTGATGTCCCGCAGGGGTCTTTTGTGGCGATTCTTGGACATAACGGTTCAGGAAAGTCTACCCTGGCGAAGCATATGAATGCGATTCTTGTCCCGACAGGTGGAACGATGTGGGTGGACGGAAGAGATACGAAAGATCCGAATGAGCTTTGGAACATCAGACAGAGCGCCGGAATGGTATTTCAGAATCCGGATAACCAGATTATCGGAACTGTTGTAGAAGAGGAAGTAGGATTCGGTCCGGAGAACTTAGGAGTTCCTACGGACGAGATCTGGAAACGGGTAGAGAACAGTCTGCGTGCAGTCGGTATGCTGGAGCGCAGAAAGGATTCTCCAAATAAACTGTCCGGAGGCCAGAAGCAGAGGGTGGCGATCGCAGGAGTAATCGCGATGGAGCCGAAGTGCATCGTGCTCGATGAGCCGACGGCGATGCTTGATCCGAATGGACGAAAAGAAGTTATTGAAGCGGTAGAGCAGCTTCGAAAAGAGAAGAATGTTACGGTGATCCTGATCACACATTATATGGAAGAAGTGATCGATGCGGATCAGGTATTTGTAATGGATGAAGGGCATGTGGTGATGCATGGTACACCGAAAGAAATCTTCAGCCGGGTAGATGAACTCAAGAAGTACCGTATGGATGTACCACAGGTGACAATGCTGGCAGACGCATTGATTCAAAAAGGAGTTCCGCTGCCGAAAGGAATTCTTAGAAGGGAAGAATTGGTGGATGCCTTATGTCAATTAAATTAGAAAATATCAGTTATGTATATAGCCCGGGAACTGCATATGAGCATCATGCACTGAAGGATGTCAGTCTGGAGATTCCGCAGGGACAGTTTGTGGGAATCATTGGACACACGGGTTCGGGAAAATCAACCTTGATCCAGCATTTGAACGGTCTGATGAAAGCAACATCAGGGAAATTACTTTATGAGGGGCAGAACATTTACGAGGACGGATATGATATGAAGAAACTGCGTACACAGGTAGGACTTGTGTTCCAGTATCCAGAGTATCAGTTGTTTGAAGTTGATGTGTTAAGTGATGTGTGTTTTGGACCGAAGAACCAGGGACTTTCCAAGGAAGAGTGCGAGAAGCAGGCAAGAGAAGCCTTGGAGCTTGTAGGATTTCCGGAGAAATATTATAAGCAGTCCCCATTTGAATTATCCGGAGGTCAGAAGCGTCGTGTGGCAATCGCGGGAATCTTGCAATGCATCCGAAGGTACTTGTTCTGGATGAGCCGACAGCCGGACTGGATCCGAAGGGACGAGATGAGATCTTAGATCAGGTAAAATTGCTTCATGAGAAGACCGGAATGACAGTAATTCTTGTTTCCCATAGTATGGAAGATGTTGCAAAATACGTGGAGCGCCTGATCGTGATGAATGATGGAGAAAAGATGCTTGACGGTACACCGGAAGAAGTGTTCCGCCATTATAAAGAGCTTGAGGCTGTTGGACTGGCAGCACCACAGGTAACATATGTAATGCATGATCTGAAAGAAAAAGGATTTGATGTATCAGCAGATGCGACAACTGTGGAAGAGGCTGCGGACGAGATCTACAACTTCCTGAAGAAGAGACAGGAGGTGCAGTCATGATTAGAGATATTACGATAGGACAGTATTATCCGGCGCAGAGTCCGATCCACAGACTGGATCCGCGTGTGAAGATTGTCTGCACACTGATCTTTTTGGTTTCTTTATTTGTGCAGAACAGTGTGCTTGGATATGCATTGGCATTTGTATTTCTTGCGTGCATGATTCACGTTTCTAAAGTCCCGGCAAAGTTTATTGGAAAAGGACTTAAGCCGATTGTGATCTTGTTATTGTTTACAGTGGCTATGAACTTGTTCCTTACAAGAGGCGGTGCAGTGTTATTCCATTGGGGAATCATTACGATCACAGAGACAGGGCTTCGTACTTCTGTGTTCATGGCAGTCCGTCTTGTACTGCTTGTTGCAGGTTCTTCTTTGATGACATTTACAACGACTCCGAACGGACTGACAGATGGACTGGAGAAGCTGCTTCATCCACTGAACCGAATCCATGTACCGGTACACGAAATTTCGATGATGATGTCTATTGCACTGCGTTTTATTCCGATTCTGCTGGAAGAGACAGACAAGATCATGAAGGCACAGATTGCAAGAGGAGCTGATTTTGAATCAGGAAATATTATCCAGAGAGCAAAGGCAATGATTCCGATTCTTGTTCCGCTTTTCGTGTCTGCATTCCGAAGAGCGAATGATCTGGCGATGGCAATGGAAGCCCGCTGTTATCATGGTGGCGAAGGGCGTACAAAGATGAAGCCTTTGAAATATCATTATCAGGACAGACTTGCTTATGCAATCACATGGGGATATCTGATCGCGATTGTAGTGATCGGAAGATTTGTGCCGTTTAAATTGTGGATTTTTTAGAATAAAATAAATAGAGAAGAGGGACGGAGATTTCTGTCCCTTTTATTTACGCGAGCAACGAGTCAAAGTCCGTGCTTGCACGAGACCTTGGCGACTGCCGCGATAACTTGAGAAACTCGCGGAGCGTGTTTCTCATAGTATTAGGAGAAAGAACAGATATGAGAAGAATCAGATTAAGGGTGGCATATGACGGCACTGCTTATTGTGGATGGCAGGTGCAGCCGGAAGTGCCGACGATTGAAGGTGAATTGAATCAGGCAATCTCTAGACTTACGAAGGAAGAGATTATCGTGATCGGGGCAAGCCGCACAGATGCGGGAGTCCATGCGAAGGGAAACGTTGCTGTATTTGACACAGAGTCTACAATCCCGGCAGACCGATTTGCTTATGCATTGAATCCACTGCTTCCGGAAGATATTGTGGTTGTGGCATCAGATGAGGTGGAAGCAGACTGGCATCCAAGATATTGTGATACGGAGAAAACGTATGAGTACAAGATCTTAAATAGCAAGTTCCCGGATCCGATGAGAAGAAGAGACACGTATCATGTTTCATTTGATCTTGATCTTGAGAAGATGAGAGAAGCAGCAGAATACCTGAAAGGGGAGCATGACTTTAAGAGCTTCTGTAATGTTCATACTCAGGTGGAAGATACGGTTCGCACGATTTATGATCTGGAAGTAGAGAAAGAGGGGGAACTTATTACCATTCGTGTCCGTGGAAATGGATTCCTCTACAATATGGTCCGAATCCTTGCAGGTACGTTGATCGGAGTCGGAAGAGGAGCGATTGCCCCGGAACAGATTCCAGCCATTCTTGAGGCAAAGGACCGACAGGCAGCAGGAATGACAGTTCCTCCACAGGGACTAAGGCTTGTTGAAATTGACTACCTTGAAGAAAAAAGTAAATAATTTTTTGTAAAGGTTGACAATGAACCGTTTCGCTGTTACACTAGACAGTGTGGTGATTGTCAGTAGACAGAACCAAATTTCAGACGGAGACCCGAAGAAAAGAGTATGTCTGAAATTTGTTTTTGTAAAAAATAACGAAAAGAATCGCGGAATACATAAAAATATAAAAAAAGTATAAATATTATTAACAAAATATAAAATATTTGATTGACTTTTATGTGCAGGTTTGTTATACTGAATCACGTAGAAAAGAGATAACATTGACGAACAGTTATCATTAAAGAAGGATTGTTACTGTTAGGCAGGCAAAACCAGATTTTATGAGCGTCACCGGATGAATCAGGGGGATGCCTTAAAGTTTGGCTTTTTTATTTATTAGGGAGATTCTCCCGAAGTTAGAGAAAGGCCAATCGGATGGTTATAGACAAAATAATTAATAACAACATTGTATCTGCATTTGATGAAACAGGCTTAGAAGTTGTTATCATGGGACGGGGAATCGGATTCCAGATGAAGCGGGGGCAGAAAGTTCCGGTGGAGAAGGTTGAGAAGATTTTCCGCATCAAGAGTCAGAGCATAGCAGGGCAGCTCAAGGAATTGCTGGCGAAGATGCCGCTTGAGCAGGTTCAAATCTCCAATGAGATCATTTCTTATGCGAAGAAGACAATGAAGCTGAAATTAAATCAAAGCATCTATGTTACATTGACAGATCATATCAGTTTTGCAATCAGCCGCTGTAAAAGGGGATTCATCTTGAGAATGCGTTGCTGTGGGAGATTAAAAGATTTTATCCACAGGAATTTGAACTCGGAAGATATGCGGTAGAACTTGTGAAAAAGAGACTGGATGTAGAGATGCCTGAGGACGAAGCAGGATTTATTGCATTGCATTTTGTCAACGCAGAGTATGGAACAGATATTCGGGATGCGGTACGATTTCCAAATCAGATGAAAGAGATTCTTGGAATCGTAGCAGATGAACTTGGAATTGAGATGGATGAAGGCTCGCTGCATTATGAGAGATTTCTGACACATGTGAAGTTTCTTCTTCAGAGGATTTATCGTAAGGAATTGCTGGAAGAGGAAGAGAATGAGATCACAGAGATGATGCAGAGAAAGTATCCGAAGGAGTATTCTTGCAGCAGAAAAGTTGCAGATTACATAGAACAGACGGCAGACTGCAAGCTGTCAGGAGAGGAAGTTTTGTATCTGACACTCCATATTCGCCGTGTTGCGATGGCGGATTCGGAGGACGAATAAGGTTGCTTTGAACGGTAACAAAAGTGAAAGGCTGCATTGAGAAATGAACAGCCGCAGATGAACTTGGACTTTAGCGCATTGCGCTTTTGTCATAGATGGTTCTCTGGTTTGTGGAAGACCCGGAGGATCAGAGGTGATTTTGACCGGAGGACTCATTTGCCGGTTAAAATAAAAAGGGATTAAAAATGAGAGATTATTAAGGAGGGAATTCTATGAAATTCGTACAGAAATTAGGAAAAGCTCTTATGCTTCCTGTTGCTTGTCTTCCGATTTGTGGTATCCTGATGGGATTAGGATACGCAATGTGTCCATCTACTATGCAGGGTGGAGATGTAACTGGTGTTGTTGAGCAGATCGGATTTTTCCTTGTAAAAGCTGGTGGTGCCTTGATCGATCATATGGCACTCCTCTTTGCAATCGGTGTTGGTGTTGGTATGTCTGATGACCATGATGGTACAGCAGGTCTTGCTGCACTTGCATCCTGGCTGATGATCACAAACCTTCTTTCTACTGGAGCAGTATCTGTTCTTAGAACACTGGAAGAAGGATCAACAGCATTTATCGCATTCAGCAAAATCGAAAACCCATTTATCGGTATCATCGCCGGTATCATCGGTGCACTTTGCTACAACAGATTCAAATCAACTAAGCTTCCTGACTGGCTGTCATTCTTCAGTGGTAAGCGTTGTGTAGCAATCGTTGCAGGTGTTGTTTCTATTATTGTATCTGCAGTTCTGCTCTTTGTATGGCCGGTACTCTTTGCAGGACTGGTTGCACTTGGAAAAGGAATCGCAGGAATGGGAGCTCTTGGAGCTGGTATCTATGCATTCTTTAACAGATTACTTATCCCGTTCGGTCTGCACCACGCACTGAACAATGTATTCTGGTTTGATACAATCGGACTTGGAGACCTGTCACACTTCTGGAATGGAGAAACATCTGCAGACGTTTCCTGGAGTCTTGGAATGTACATGTCAGGATTCTTCCCATGTATGATGTTTGGTATCCCTGGAGCAGCTCTTGCTATGATTCAGTCTGCAAAGAGCAATAAGAAGAAAGTTGCAATCGGACTTATCGCATCTGCAGCAATTTCCGCATTCGTTTGTGGTGTTACAGAGCCATTCGAGTTCGCATTCATGTTCCTCGCTCCGGCACTTTACGTTGTATACGCATTACTGTATGGTATCTTTACAGTAATCACAGTAGCTCTTGGATTCCGTGCAGGATTCAGCTTCTCAGCAGGACTTACAGACCTTATCTTCTCTGCTCCCCTTCCGGCAGCAGCTAAGACATGGCTTATCATTCCTCTTGGAATCGCAGCTTTCATCGTATTCTACGCTGTATTCCGTTTCGCAATCGTTAAATTCGATCTGAAGACACCAGGTCGTGAAGATGACGATGATGATGAAACAAAAGTTGTTCTTGCAAACGATGACTTCACAACAGTAGCTAAGATCGTTCTTGATGGTGTTGGTGGAAAAGATAACGTAGAGTCTGTCGACAACTGTATCACAAGACTTCGTCTTGTAATCAAAGATTACACAAAGGTTGATGAGAAGAAGATCAAATCTGCAGGTGTTGCAGGCGTTGTTCGTCCATCTCAGAAAGACGTTCAGGTAATCATTGGAACAAAAGTTCAGTTTGTAGCTGACGAGTTCAAGAAACTTTGCAAATAAGTTTAAATGATAATTAGGTTATCCGGGATAATGATGTGAAAGAATACGGATAACACACACATTAATAATCCCTTTTCAAAAGCGGAAGTGGAATCGGCGAAGAGCCGGGGACACTTCCGCTTTTTATATATACAAGACTACTTGACAAAATGTTTACAATAGTCTATCATCAAGGCTACGGGAGTTGCTAGAACTCTTATATATGGAAGGCTGTGAAGGGAACAAGTAACAGACAGAACAGACACACAGAAAGTTGCCGGTTGATGAGAGGCGCGTAGATGACTGACTGCGAATACATCCTGGAGCTTCACACTGAAATCTGAAGATGGGAATTCATAGATCGATATGGGGAACAGATCAGACAGAGAGTAGGCTGTGACGGAGTTGTGCTCGTTATTGCACGAATGAGACTGACAGACATATGTTGTCGGTGAATTAAGGTGGTACCACGGTGATAGATCGTCCTTATTGCATCATGCAGTAAGGTCTTTTTTATACAAAAATCCAGCAAGTTACATTGCCATGATACTTGTATACAAGGCCAGAACTGAATGATGCGTTCGAAAAAATATAACAAAAAGAAAAGGAGAAGAACAATGGGAATTTATGAAGAACTTCAGGCAAGAGGCCTGATCGCCCAGGTAACAGATGAAGAGAGAATCAAAGAACTTGTAAATAATGGAAAGGCTACATTCTATATCGGATTCGACCCGACAGCAGACAGTCTTCATGTAGGACATTTTATGGCACTGTGCCTGATGAAACGTCTGCAGGAAGCAGGAAACAAACCAATCGCACTGATCGGTGGAGGTACTGGATATATCGGAGATCCATCCGGAAGAACTGATATGAGAAGCATGATGACACCGGAGCAGATCCAGCATAACTGCGACTGCTTCAAAGAGCAGATGAGTCGTTTCATCGATTTTTCAGAGGGCAAAGCTCTTATGGTAAACAATGCAGATTGGCTGCTTGACTTGAACTACATCGATGTACTTCGTGAGGTAGGACCTCATTTCTCAGTAAACAGAATGCTGACAGCTGAGTGTTACAAGCAGAGAATGGAGAAGGGACTCAGCTTCCTTGAGTTCAACTACATGATCATGCAGGCATATGACTTCTACGAGTTGTTCCAGAACTATGGATGTAACCTTGAGTTCGGTGGAGATGACCAGTGGAGCAACATGCTCGCAGGTACAGAGCTGATCCGTCGTAAACTTGGTAAAGATGCAAGTGCTATGACAATCACACTGCTTCTGAACTCTGAAGGAAAGAAGATGGGTAAGACACAGTCAGGTGCTGTATGGCTTGATCCAAATAAGACATCCCCATTTGACTTCTACCAGTACTGGAGAAATGTCGGAGATGCTGATGTTCTGAAATGTATCCGTATGCTGACATTCCTTCCGCTTGAAGAGATCGACAAGATGGATGCCTGGGAAGGCGCACAGCTTAACACAGCGAAAGAAATCCTTGCATATGAGCTGACAAAGCTTGTTCACGGTGAGGAAGAAGCACAGAAGGCACAGGAGAGTGCACGTGCACTGTTCAGCCAGGGAAATGCTGACAATATGCCGACAACAGAACTGGAAGAGGCAGATTTCCAGGATGGAAAGATTGATATCCTTGCAGTTCTTGTAAAGAGTGGACAGGCATCTTCCAGATCTGACGCAAGACGTGCCGTAACACAGGGTGGTGTTTCTGTAGACGGAGAGAAAGTAACAGACATTACAACAACATATGCTCCGGCAGACTTTGACGGAGAAGGTAAGATCGTGAAAAAAGGAAAGAAAAACTTCCGTAGAGTTGTTGCAAAATAATGAAATGAATTAAAAATAGTGGCTGTTACTGTAGCATCAGGGTGAATACAGTAACGGCCGCTTCTTATAAGGAGAAAATAAAAATGGCATTTAAAGAAGTAAAGATTGAGGAACTTTCATTTAACCCTTTTACAAAGATCAGCAAGGAATGGATGCTGATCACAGCAGGAGATGAAGAGAAGCATAATACAATGACAGCCAGCTGGGGTGGAGTTGGAATTATGTGGGGGATGAATGTGGCAACAGCATATATTCGTCCACAGAGATATACGAAGGAATTCGTAGATGCAGAAGATATGTTTACACTTTCTTTCTTTAAGGAAGATTACAGAAAAGCATTAAATCTTTGTGGATCCAAGTCAGGACGCGACTGTGATAAGGATAAAGAGGCAGGACTGACACCGTATTACACAGACGGAACAACAGCGTATGAAGAAGCAGATCTGATCTTTGTCTGCAGAAAGCTTTATGCACAGGAGATGAAACCGGAGTGCTTTACAGTAGACGGACCGGATGAGAAATGGTATCCGGGCAAAGATTATCATACAATGTATATGGGGGAGATCGTGAAGGTGCTTGTGAGAGAATAAGTAAAAGATTTCAGCTGGTCAGATTATGAAGTCGAAGAGCCGGAACAATTAAAATAAAGAGTAGTTACACTGCTTGCAAATAATAGGAGAACTCCTTTCAGTTGTGATAAGATGCAGTCTGAGAGGAGTTTTTTGTAGAATAGAGTAAATAAAAATGCTGCAAAACTTGAAAATCTTGATAAAATATGGTAAAAATAGATATAGAAAATACCAGGAAAGCGGGCGGTAGAATGGAAGAAGTAAAAACAATAATACTGAAGGATGTATTGCCTTTTGTGGATCCAGTGGCAAGATCCCATGCAAGAAGAGTTCTGAAAGATGCAGAAGGATACAAGGAGCTTGTGATTGATTTTCGGGGAATTGAATTCATGGGGCGCGGTTTTGCGGATGAAGTGTTCCGTGTGTTTCAGGAAGAGCATCCGGAGATAAAGATTACACCGCTTCATGCGAGTACATCTATGTTAGCGATGATTCGCCATCTCGGAGGAAAACAACAATAAATGATATTTACAGATTCCTTGTAAACCGTTACAATAAGAAGTCGGGGCATTTGTCTCTGATATCTTATTATATAGAAGAAAAGGAACAAGGAAAATGGGGATTTATCTGATTGTATGCCCGCTGGTGTTTCTGGCGGGCTTTGTTGATTCAATTGCAGGAGGCGGTGGACTTATCTCGCTTCCGGCATATATGTTTGCCGGGATTCCGGTGCATAATGCAATCGCGACGAACAAGCTGTCATCTTCAACAGGAACGGTAGTATCGACAGCGAGACTGATTAAGAATAAGAAAGTAGACTGGGGATTTGTACCAGGAACAGTGATCGGAGCGCTGATCGGTTCTGTTGCCGGAGCAAATCTGGCGCTGATCATCAGCGACCATATTTTGAAAATGGTATTGGTTGTTATCCTGCCAATTGTAGCTTTCTGTGTGTTGAAAGACAAGAATATGGATGTGGAAGTTCCGGTCGGAATGACAAAGAACAAGCAGTATCTGATCGCGATTGTATGCTCTTTGGTGATTGGTTGTTATGACGGATTCTACGGTCCGGGAACAGGAACCTTCTTGCTGCTTGTATTTACCAAGCTTGCGAAGATACCATTGGAGAAAGCGACAGGAAATGTGAAGATTGTGAATCTTTCTTCCAATATTTCAGCGCTGATCACATTTATCCTGGCAGGGAAAATCCTGTGGGGACTGGGACTGGCAGCATCCTGTTTTAGCATTGCCGGACATTATGTTGGTGCCGGAATGGTTGTGAATAATGGGGTGAAAGTGATCAAGCCGATTATTCTGATCGTACTGGTGCTATTATTGGTTAAGGTTGTGTCTGGAATATAAAAAGAATAAGGAAATAAAAGAAGCAGAATCATGAGTGGAAAATGATTCTGCTTCTGTGTTTACATTACCAGTCGCAGTATTCTTGTCTTATCCAAAATAAAAATCGAACAGACCATAAACAGATGCGCCAGGAGTGTGCTGACGATCACGCCGTTGGAAGTCAGCAGGAATCCAATGTGGAATCCAAACCAGCAGATAAATCCGGAGTAGCTTGTCATTAAAATCAGAAGTGGAAGTTCTTCCCAAAATCCATGAATCGTGGAAAGAAAATCATCCATCGTAAAGTCAAAGTAAATGAAGCGTCCGACTGCAAGTGTGATGAAATACATCATCAGTGAATCATAATTATCATCATTATAAATGAATTTAATATAAAGCAAAATCAAGATAATATAAAATGAAGACACAAGTCTGATGGAAGCCTTTTGGTTGGAATCTATTTCTTCCAATGGTACAAATACAATATCAAGCCATCCATTTAAGATAACGGAGAAGCAAAGGAAGAGTAAAAGGATAATATCCTGATACTTCTGCCAGTAAACGGATACGCCGGGGATCCTCTCATCAATAATATAGTAAAGAGACAGAAAAATCAGCACGGAGGTGCTGGCGAAGACCATCTCAAAGAAACTTTCGATAATGCTTCTTTTTCGCTCCTGGTGATGGCGGTTGATACGAAGGATTGCTTTGTGAGACAGGGAGTCATCTTGCAGTCGCTGGCGTGTTTTCAATTTGGCTACGCCAAGAACAATACCGATCACAACGGCCAGCCCGATCAGCGAGACGAGCAGGTAGATTCCGATGTATTCAAAGTTAAAATAGTGTGTAACATAAGTTTTCATTAAAATGCCTTCTTTCAAAATCCTTAGCAGATGGTAAATGTTTCTAACCACCTTAATTTTAATTATAGCACGGTGATGCAAGGGATAATCAGGTTTATGGTTAGCGTATACTTATAAGATTTATAAAATAGTGGACAAAATTGAACCTAGTCAAACAAAATAAACTATGTTAGACTATCAATAGATTGATAAAAAGATAACAAGCATGGTATCTGTCAGAATGGATTGCCAGTCGTATGTAGTGCAAGTAGTAACCAAAACAGTTTACCAGGGAGTGGGAAAAGGACAGGATGAGAATAATGAAAGCAATTGTATTCGATGTAGACGACACATTATATGATTTATCAACTCCATTTAAGGAAACATGCAGGGAGGTTTTCCCGGAAGATAAAGATCTGGATCTGGAAGGCGCATTTTTGGCAAGCAGAAGATACAGCGATTCCGTGTATGCACGCTGTTTAAGTGGTGAGATGTCAATGGAAGAGATGTATATCTATCGATTCAAAAATGCATTCCTTGATTATGGGAAGAAGATTGATGCACTCAAGGCATTGGAATTCCAAGCAATTTATGAAGAAAAACAGCATGAAATCAAGATGACAGATGCAATGAGACAGTTGATGCAGAACTTGAAAGAGAAGGTGACTTTGGGAATCGTTACAAATGGTCCGGCGCAGCATCAGTGGGATAAAGTGAACGCACTTGGTGTAACGGAATGGATTCCAGTAGGTCATGTATTTATATCAGGAGCACTCGGGGTAGCAAAACCGGACAAGAGGATTTTCAGTCGTGCGGCGGAAAGAATGGGGATTTTGCCGCAAGAGATCTGCTATGTAGGAGATTCTTTCGAAAATGATATTGTTGGGGCTAAAGCTGCGGGATGGAACGCAGTCTGGTATAATCATCGCGGACATCAGGCAGCAGGTGATGTAAAGCCGGATGCAATGGTAAGAAGTGAGGCAGAATTGATTGCATGTCTGGAGAAGATCAGCACAAAGGAGTGAGTAGAATATGCAGAAGGAAGCCCCAATAATCAAGGTGATGGCTGCTCCGGAAGCTGGATGGTGAAAGAAAACCTTTTAAAAAAAGAAAAATAACAGCTGTAAGAGAAATATTTTTCAATTACAGTTGTTATTTTTCTTCTTATTCGTTATTCTTCTACTTTTTCACTTTTATCTTTCGGCAGGATCAGACTGAGCAGCAGTGATACTACGAACACACCTGCAACAGCATTTCCGTTGAAGATATCTCCCACAGCCTGTGGGAAAGCGCTGAAGAAGTTCGCATCTGTTTGTGTAAGACCAACGCCGACGCAGAAAGCGAGAGATACAATGATCATTGTGCGGTCATTGAACTCACAGTCTTTGAGCATCTTGATTCCTTCGTACAGGATTGAACCAAACATCATAACGGTACATCCACCAAGTACTGACTGCGGCAAGGAGTTAAAGAAAGCTCCAAGCGGCGGGAACAGAGATGCCAGGATCAGGATCAAAGCTCCCATAAGGATCGTGAATCGGTTGATTACGCCTGTCATAGTTACAAGTCCGACATTCTGGCTGAAGGAAGTCAGTGGCAGACATCCGAAACATCCGGAAATTGTACTGGAGAATCCGTCAACTGCAAGAGATCCCTGCAGCTCTTCAATCTTAATGTCACGGTCTAAAGATCCTTTACATACTGCAGTTGTAGCTCCGGTTGTCTCAGCGGCAGAAACCAGGAAGACAATCGCAATTGTAAAGAATGCTCCAAGGTCAAATATCGGTGTGTGACCAGTGAAGAATACAAGTCTTGGAAGGCTGAAAAATCCGACTTCACTGATTGTTTTGCTGATTCCGGAGAAATTGATCATTGGAGCAATACCAGCAACAGTAAAGATTGCGGAAAGGATATAACCGAAGATTAATCCAACAAGAATGTTCAGGTTTTTGTATACACCATGCAGTAAATATCTTGAAACCAGACAGACAATCAGTGTCACAAGACCTACAAGAAGGTGATACCAGGATCCAAATGATTCGGAACCGCTTCCACCGCCCCAGGAATTCATTCCAACCGGGAGAAGAGAAAGTCCGATCGCGATAACAACACAGCTGGATACAACCGGTGTTAAATATTTCTTCCAATACTGGGCACTTAAACCAACAACTCCCTCGAAGATACCACCAAGGATAACGGCACCGACCATGCCTTCATATCCGAGATCCGGATTTGTACAGATCATCAGAAGACTTCCAAGGAAAGTGAAGCTGACACCCATAACGATCGGCAGTTTCGAACCAATCTTCCATATAGGGTAGAGCTGTAAACAAGTACCGATTCCGGCTACGAACATGGCGCACTGAAGAAGTCGAGTGATTTCAACAGCGGTCAGATGATCACCGGTGCCTCTGACAAGAGCGGCACTGCAGACGATTAATACAGGAGCAAGGTTGGCTACGAACATGGCCAGTACATGCTGTAAGCCGAAAGGAATCGCTTTTCCGAGTGGTACGCGGCCGTTCAGGAGATAGATATTTTCTTCGCTGACGGTTGTGATATTTCGTTCTTTATCTTTCATATTTACATACCCGTTCTTTCTAGATATTTCATATAATGGTTCTGTATCTGTTATACAGATCCCCAAACAGAAACCACTATATACTGGTTTGCAGATTGTTGTAAATGAAAATCTGCGAACCTTTTATGTGATTGTAGTTACAACGTTACAATTGAGTGCTGCTTCTGTTACTGGGCACAAAAGCTGTGCCCAGTCATGCTGTCCCCAGGCAGTGTAGAACAGCAACCCAATTCACTTTTAGACAGCGTCTGCTTCTTCATTTTTTCCGAGTCTGCGAAGCATTGTCTTCTTGACTGCACGGAAAATGTTTTCATAACCTGTGCAGCGGCACAGATGACCGGACATCATTTTACGAATCTCATCATCTGAGAATTCTTTGCCGGCATTTAAAAGTTCAGTTGCACTCATGATGAATCCAGGTGTACAGAAGCCACACTGAACAGCTGCTTCGTCAATAAATGCCTGCTGAATATCGGATAACTCACCATTTGGTCCGGCGAGACCTTCAAGAGTAAGGATTTCTTTTCCCTCAGCCCATACACCGAGATAGATACAGGAGTTGAAGCATTCCCCATCAATGATTACATTGCATGCTCCACATTCTCCGACTTCACAGCCTTTCTTTACGCTGGTCAGACGGAAGTCATCTCTTAAAACATCTGTAAGTGATGCACGGACATCGATCATTTTCTCGACTTTCTTACCGTTGATCGTGCAGGTAAGTAATTTGTACTGTTTATTCATCGATCACACCTCCTGCCAATCTGATAGATTCTGTCAGTGCACGCTCTGCAAGAACAGTAGCGATGTGCTGACGGAATGCCTTGGATGCTCTCCAGCTGTCACGTGGATTGATATCTTCCAGAACAGCCTGACCAAATTCATGAACAACAGCTTTTGTAAGCGGTTTGCCCTTTGCTTTTGCCTCAGCAGAAGGTGCACGCATCGGAACAGGTCCTGCAACTCCGTAAGCAATTCTGACATCCTTGATCGTCTTCTTATCTTCAGAGAGTTTTACATTGACAGAACATCCTGTTGTTGCGATATCCATTGCATTACGCATTGCGTATTTAATGTAATGTCCGTGGTAGCCTTCGTATGCTTCCTTCGGATGATGATCGCTGTCTGAATCTCTGCCGGTTTCAGATCAACGACTCCTGCTTTAATATAGAAGTCATGGATCGGGATTCTGCGAACTCCGTCCGGTCCTGTGATCTCAACAATTGCATCCCATGCATGAAGTGTTGAAGCGGAATCAGCGGATGTAACACCATTACATGTGTTTCCACCGATCGTTCCGATGTTACGGATCTGTGGTCCACCAACCATATCAACAGCTTCCCCAAGTACGTTGATATGCTTCTGGATGATCGGATCCTTTGTAATATGAGAGAAGCTGGTCAGAGAGCCAATGCGGATCGCACCGTCTTCTTCATAAGATATGCCTCTCATTTCATCAATTCTATAAATGCTTACAAGTTCTTTTCCTGCGCGACGTCCTTCACGCATCTGTACAAGAACGTCACTTCCGCCGGCAATGATCTGTGCTTCCGGATGTTCCTGTAAAAGCTGTATAGCATGAGCTACGCTTTCAGCTTCATAAAGTGCTTTAAGATCATACATTTGCTTCTCCTCCTTCCTCAAACATATGTTGTTCTTTCATGCTGCGGAACAGATGGTGTGGATTCACTGGTGCATCATTTACATAGACACCTGTTGCCTGATAAACTGCGTTACGGATTGCAGGTGCAATAGAACATGTCGGTGGCTCACCAAGAGATTTTGTTCCGAATGCACTTGTAGGCTCCGCATTTTCTACGAAATAAGCACGTAGTCTCGGGTGATCCATAAATGTGGATAACTTGTAATCGAGCAAGTTATCATTTAATGCTCTTCCGGTCTTCGGATCAAAGAGCAGGTTCTCAGAGAGTCCGAATCCGATTCCCATACTCATACCACCATGTACCTGAGCTTCAGCAAGTGCCGGGTTAATCAGTGTGCCGGCGTCATGTACATTGACGAGATCAAGCAGTTTTACCTTACACATCGGGATGTCAACTTCAACTTCTGCAAATGTACATCCGAAGGAGTAAGCATTGGACTTAATCTGTGCTGTACTTTCAGCTGACAGATGCTCACTGTGTGAAAGGCTGTAAAGTGCTTCTGTTGAAAGATCTCCAAGAGACATCAGAACACGGTTATCTGTGATACGAACAATCTGTCCGTCAATGATATCCAGGTTATATTCAGGCATTCTTGTCAGTTCATGCGCATATTTCAAAATGCGTTCTTTCAGAAGCAGTGCTGTCTGGCGAATTGAGAATCCGGCTGTATAAGTCTGACGGGATGCATAAGCACCTGTTCCGAATGGCGTAACATCTGTATCCTGACAGGAAACAACGTGTACAGCCTCAAGCGGAACGCCAAGAATATCTGCAGTCATCTGTGAATATGCAGTATCAGCACCCTGTCCGATTTCTGTCTCACCAAGCTGAACCTGAAGAGAACCATCCTGATTCAATACCATACGGCAGGAAGATGTCTCAAGTGAGATCGGCCATACAGCTGTGTTGTACCAGAAGACTGCCATACCGATACCTCTGCGGATATCTCCTGTCTGGTTCTGGTATTCTTTGTATTTACGAAGGTAATCAGTAACTTCAATTCCTTTGTCGAGACACTGGTTGAATGTGTCGCTGTATAATTCATTCTTAGAAAATGCATCCTTGTATCCGACCGGCATCAGGTTTTTGCGGCGGAATTCAAGTGGATCCATGTTAAGTTTTGCACAAATGTCTTCTGTATGACATTCTACAGCCCACATTGCCTGTGGAATTCCGTAACCACGCATCGCACCGGCAACGGATTTGTTTGTGAATATTGTATAAGCATCAGCCTCTACGTTATCACAAGGATAAAGCTGCGGGAATGCGCCAACACCTTTTGCACAGATGCTGTGACCATGGGAAGCGTAAGCACCCTGATCGGAAAATGCTTCCAGTTTTCTTGCAGCAAATGTTCCATCCGGTCGAACCCATGAAATGATGTGGCTCTTGATCGCATGACGTACACGAGTAGAAACAAAGGTCTCCTCTCTTGGTACATCAAGTTTAATAAGATGTCCATGAAGCTGCATGGAAAGCCATGCACAAAGTGGTTCATACAAAACATCCTGCTTATTTCCGAAACCACCGCCGATATAAGGCTTAATGATACGGATCTTACCCCATTCAACTCCGAGTGCCTGACCAACAACTCGACGTACGATATGAGGAATCTGAGTAGAACTTACAACCTTGATGCGGTCTCCTTCCATCTCAGCATAGCAGATAAAGTTTTCAATATGACAGTGCTGAACAGTTGGTGTGCTGTACCAGCCTTCTACTTTGATTAGTCCAGGTTCTTTGATAGCTTCTTCATAATTTCCTTTACTGATTGTTGTATGCTTGAGAATATTGTTTGGATATTTATCATGAAGCTGAGGAGCATCCTCTTTCATAGCATCCATAACATCCAGAACAAATGGATATTCTTCATATTCTACTTTGATCGCACGAAGTGCCTGTGCAGCGGAAACCTCATCCTCTGCTACAACCGCAGCGATATCATCCCCATAAAATCTGACGCGGTCTGTAAGTACAAGACGATCGGCAACATCCTGATGTGATTCATCTGTGGACCATGGATGTCCGGCAGTTGGAAAATAATGCTTCTCCTTTAAATCAAAACAGGTAAATACTTTTACAACTCCAGGTATCTTCTCAGCTTCAGATGTGTCAATAGAAAGAACACGTCCGTTGGCAATTGTAGAGTGTAAAATACGTGCAATATAGGCACTCTTATCACAGAGATCATCTGTATATTTTGTACGTCCAATTACTTTATCGTAGGCATCTACACGAGTAACCTTTTTTCCTACATACATGTTATCCCCTCCTTAAACATAAGTTTGGATCAACCGTTTACGTAAAAATCAATATCCTGTTTCATCTGAAGATATTGGGCCTTGGTAATCACGATCTTTCCTTTATTCAGCGTCAGAAGATTCATCTCTTCCAGCTTTCTGATGTTTCTGTCCAGAGTTTTAATAGAAATCCCCACTTCTTCGGAAATGCGCGCTCGTGTCTGGTTGAGTACCAGAATCTCCGGTGCCGGGATCTTTTGTTCATATTTACGGACTAGATGAACCATTAATCGGTCTTTTCCTTCCATAAACAGATATTTCCTGGCTTCCGCAGTTTGCAGAACGAGGCGGCTGATATTTTCCTGTGTTCTCATGAACAGTGCATCAACATCCATATGCATCCACTCCATATAATAAATAGATGGAATGGCAAGCAGCCGGCATTTTGTTGAAGACAGAATGCTGATCCGGTATCTTGGAAGTCCGGCAAAACATTCAATCTCACCAAAGAAGTCACCTGGTCCAAAGTCCTTAAAGAAATAAGATTTCTCATGCATCGGCCATTCGACTCCGGTTACTTTCCCTGATAAAATGATGTATATGTACTTGCATTCTTCTCCGGCTTTGATAAAAGTCTGGTCAGCTTCCACATCAATCACGGACATGTAATACTTGACTTCCTCCGTACAGTTTCTGAAAAGCCGGTTCATATATTCCTGCTTTTTAAGTGGTAAGCTATTAAATAAATCCACGAATCTTCCTCCTCCTTTTTATTCATTATAGAGAGAAAAGGTGATACATTAAAAGGCCATGTGACATTTTTTCTCCGCTTTTTTGAATTATGGCGTTTTGGACAAAAAATGACTATAAATTAACAATATTATAACGTTTATTTGGTGAAAATGACAGTTGGAATTGAAAAAATATTGATTTTTGAAGTTATCTACAGATTATCAACAAAAAAGATGAGTTATAAACAAGAAACACATTGCAATTAAAAGTGAACTGGGATATTCTGAGAACATACCAATTCATGAAGTTGGTGTTGGACATTCTTTATTTTAAACATCGCATCAAAATAAAAGATGAAAAACAAATTACAAAACTATTTTCCAATGATCAGAACCAAAGGACAAGTGCTTGAAGAAATTCGCAATAGCCCGGAAATGTGGAAGACATTTTGTGGATGGGAAGAAAAATACCAACAGGAATATCTTGACATTTGCACTGGGGTGAAAGGTGTAAAACTTCTCTATGATACCTATTTTAAAGTTATTATGAATCCGGACACCAGACCTGAAAGGTTAAATGATTTTCTATCAGAAATATTAGGAAGAAAAATTAGAATCTTAAAAGTACTTCCGAATGAATCGGCGCGTATTGCAGCGGAGAGTTCCTTATTGATTATGGACATTGTTGTTCAGTTTGAAGATGGTAGTATAGCAAATGTTGAAGTACAAAAAATGGGATATTTATTTCCCGGACAGAGAAGTGCCTGTTATTCTTCCGATTTATTGTTACGACAGTATAAACGAGTGCGCGCAGAATTAGGAAATTCATTTACTTATAAGAGAATTCAGAAAGTCTATACAATTGTATTATTTGAAAAGAGCAGTGCTGATTTCCGCAGGTTTTCGAAAGAAATATATATTCATCATTGCGAACAAAAAAGTGATACAGGAGTAGAAGTGAATTTACTGCAAGAATATACTTTTATATGTCTTGACATTTTTGGTGACATCATTCAAAATGAAAACAGAAAGATAAAAAATAGATTGGAAGAGTGGCTCGTATTTCTTAGTCAGGATGATCCGGAGATGATTATTAAACTTTTGAATCAGAATTCGGATTTTCAGAAGATTTATGAAGAAATCTATACACTCTGTCTTAATATGGAAGGAATGATGGAGATGTTTTCGAAAGAACTTGAGATTTTGGATCGCAATACAGTGAAGTTGATGATTGACGAGATGGAAGAAGAATTGGCACAAGTAAAGGCAAGTGTTGCAAAACAGGTCGAAGAACAAGTGGCAGAGAAAGTAGCCGAACAGGTGGCAGAGAAAGTAGCCGAACAGGTGGCTCAAGCGAAGGAGAACATTGCAAGAGAATTAGAAGAAGAGAAGCAGAAGATAGAAGAAGAAAAGCAAAGAACGGAAGAAGAAAAACAAAGAGCTGATAAAGCAGAAGAGGAAAATATGAGATTAAGAAAGAAATTGATGGAATTGCAAAAATTGTAATAAGGTAGATACGAAAAATCTAAAGTATTTAGAAAAATTTAAATTTGTGCTTGCATATCTCTGGCATGTATGATAAGATATAACTCGTGTCAGAGATAACACAAGACACGCGGGTGTAGTTCAATGGTAGAACACCAGCCTTCCAAGCTGGATACGTGGGTTCGATTCCCATCACCCGCTTTTTTTGTACCCATTTTGAACTGTTCAGAGCCAAGCGGATGTTTAGATGAAATGTGCAGCATTTCGGAAAGTGGATCTGGATGGTTTATTTTATTTATAATAGAAGGAGGACGAGAACATGAAAACAGCAATTACAATCGCCGGAAGTGACTCTAGCGGAGGCGCAGGAATCCAGGCTGATATCAAGACAATGATCACCAATGGAGTATATGCAATGAGTGCGATTACTGCATTGACAGCGCAGAATACAACAGGTGTTACTTCTATATTAAATGCAACACCGGAATTTTTAGGACAGGAGCTTGACAGTATCTTTACAGATATCTATCCGGATGCCGTAAAGATCGGGATGGTTTCAGATAAAGAACTGATCAAAGTTATTGCAGCGAAGCTACGTCAGTATGAAGCAAAGAATATTGTAGTAGATCCTGTTATGGTAGCAACAAGCGGAGCGAAGCTGATCAGTGATGATGCGGCGGATACATTGAAGGAAGAATTATTCCCGCTTGCAAGTGTACTGACTCCGAATATTCCGGAGGCAGAGGAGTTGATCGGAAGAAAGATCACAAGTGCAGAAGAGATGATCGATGCGGCGAAAGAAATTTCAGAAAAATATCACTGTGCAGTACTTTGCAAGGGTGGACACAACTTGAATGATGCGAATGATCTGCTGTATGCAGATGGAGTGTATCGCTGGTTTAACGGAAAAAGAATTGATAATCCGAATACTCATGGTACAGGTTGTACATTGTCTTCTGCGATTGCTTCTAATCTTGCAAAAGGATTCTCATTGGAGGAATCTGTAGAGCGTGCGAAAGAGTATATCTCAGGGGCACTTGCAGCAATGCTTAATCTTGGAAAAGGAAGCGGTCCGATGGATCACGGATTTGCAATTAAAAACGAATATATAAAAGAAGCGAAAGACTGATCAAAAGCCCTTCGCTTTACATATTAAAGAGGAGAAACCTAAGGAGTAGCACGAAGCATGATCTTTGCGGTAAAGACTCCATTTTCATAAGTGAAATCACAAGAACCATCGTTCTTTTCTGCTGTTCTGCGGACGGATTGGGTACCAACCCCAAGTCCCGTTCGCTTGGTGGAATGGAATAGATGGTCTTTTTCTTTGATATTTCCATCAAAATTATTCTCAACCCGAATTAAAAGAATAGAAGCAGAATGTTGATAGATTTCCAACGATATCCGCTGCTGCGCAGCGGCAGTTTTGCGACTGGCTTCCAATGCATTTTCTAATAGATTGGAAAGAATAAGACAGAGATCCATTTCATCTACGGAAAGTTCTTTTGGAAGATCAACACGGGCATCAAATGGAATTTCTTCTTTTTGGGCAAGTGCATAATAATATCCGATTACGTTATCAACAGACTGATTTTCACAGAAGTGATAATCAAGGGTGGGAATTTTATCCAATGCATTTTGCAGGTATTTTTTGATCTTTTCTAAATCACCGTCTTTGGCCATAGCAGATAGTTGTATAAAATGATGACGAATATCATGTCGAGCCTGTCTGGCTTCTTCTATCGCACTTCTTAAATTCTCATATCGTTCCTGTTGTACAGAAAGAAAAAGATTTTCCTGCTGAAGTTTTTTGTTTTTATTCAGGATATTAGCCATCATTAAAAACATCGAGTAAAATAATGCAAGGATGAGTAGAAGAGCATAAACAATCACTATGTATCCACGCAGAAAACGCTGTGTGTGCAGGATGGTGTTATATTTTGGAATCAAAGCAAGGTTCAATCCGATGACCAGAACCGGGAGAATCCAGAAAACATACCAGGTCTGAGCAAGATTTTCATCTTCTACCATTTCTTTGACGGAATGGGAGGCTGGATACCATATGAGAAGGACGAAAAGAATGCAGAAAAGATTATACAGGATTCCAAAAGTAGAAAAATCGGAAAATGCAAGGTGTTCAGAACCAAAATTCAACATTGCAGAAGCAGCTCTGGAAAGGCTGTTAAAGCAAGAAAAAACTGCACAGACGGCAAGATAGATGCTGACAGATTTCCAAAGTGAAATTAACAAAGTGCTATGATATAGAATAAATAGAACAAATAAAAGAGGAAGAAGAACAGATCTTGTTGACAAATGAAATCTATGGCATGCAAAACCACAAAAACAAGAACATATAATAAGAAGCGGAAGTATCCAGACAGCCAGCTTCTTAGGTGTTTGCTTCAGAGATGATCTTACCGGCAGATAGGCAAGCAGCATACCAGGAATCAAAACTGTAAATTCTAAAGTCTGGAAAATTAAAGTCCACATCAAAATCCCCCCTTTTGAAATAGATAATCCATAAAGTGTTGTCGTGCAGGTTTGCACAGTTCTCTGCTGACAACAATCTTGCTTCCATCGTCTAAAAGAAACATTGTTCCGTCAAAATCAACAGCATGTTCCATGTTGATGATCGTCCCTCTGTTGCAGATAAAAAAGCGGGAATCTTCTTTTAATGGAGCAGTAAAAGTCCCAAAAGACTGTCGGATGACAAGTTCTTTTTCTTTTGTTGTATGAATATGGATCATATGAGAAAAATGATCCGCGTGAATGATCGTTTTAAATGGTATCTGAAGATCACTTCCATTTACTTTCAC
Source organism: Ruminococcus sp. OM04-4AA (assembly GCF_003462585.1). NCBI lineage: Bacteria > Bacillati > Bacillota > Clostridia > Eubacteriales > Oscillospiraceae > Ruminococcus > Ruminococcus sp. OM04-4AA. The sequence continues at coordinate 28,507 of NZ_QTZH01000022.1, forward strand.
TGTCAGTTTTTTCTCCGAAGCCGGAATCCGGGACAGGATTTCATCGATTAAAGAAGCCAGTTCTTCTTCCGTATAAGGTTTTACCAGATAATGCATGGCACGTACTTTAAAACCTTCCAGTGCATGATCCAGAGATGTTGTAGTAAAAATCAACAGACAGTCTTTGTTGGTATTTCTAAATTCACGGGCGATTTCGATTCCATTTGCCCCGTTCATATAAATGTCCAGAAATAAAACTGTGAAGTCATGTTCTTTTGAAGCCTTGAGAAATGCTTCACCATTCTCATATTCATAGCAATGAAACTCTACATTTTTCTGATTTAATATATTTTCTAATCGTGTTCGAAGCAGAATACGCTCTTCGGCAATATCATCAACAATAGCGATTAACATACGAATATCCTCCCTGATTTGTATCTATTCAAAATAAATACAAACGTTTTGACATAGGATTAGTATACCACAGAATAACGATTCGTGCCATTTTCAGACAGTTCATGTCAAAAATATTGAACAATCTGGTATCAAAAATATAATAAGAAGAAATATGATTGCCGATAATATAGCAAAATACAAATGAGGAGGAAAAAACGGATATGAAAACAATAAAAAGGATAATGGCAGCACTCATATGTATGACGATAGCACTTACAGGGATTCCAATCAGTGTAAAAGCGGCGGATTCAAGTGGAAGTATGTCAACAGAGATGGAGACAAATAGTGAATTATTTATTACACTAGAAGAGAACAAAGACTATCGCTGGAACGTAAATGATGATGCAGGGAAAAATAGTGTTGTTCATTTGGATACTTCAGAAGGAAATAATTGTCGTTTCCGTTTAGATCATATAGAAAAGGAATGGTATGGGATTAAACATATTAAAGTAGATGGAACGGATCGTTTTGCAGACGTGGATGGTAAAAGTAAAGACAGCGGTGCAGTACTTCATTTATGGGAGTCTTCAGACAGTGAAGTAAAGGGAAATAATCACCGCCAGTTTGCCTTTTATTATATCGGTAATGATGCAAATGGAAATGCGAGATACTATATTAAGAATAGAAACAGTGGAAAATGGATCGGATATGAAGGAAAACTGAATAATAATAATCCGAAAATCATCCAGACAGATGAGAGCAACAGAAAAGTCTGGCTGATCACAAATCCGTAGTTCCACTCACGGGAAAAGAAAGTCAGGTTTTAAAAGAAGAAGATACAAGTGCTATTTGTGAAATTCATGAAGCAGGAAAACTTGATGCTTTAAATAGAGTAAGCAATCTGTCAGCTCCAGGATCTCATCCAACATTTCAAGTAATGGGAATAACCAGTAAATGGAAATTGAAATGGAAATCAGAGTATCATGCTTATCAAATAGATGCGGTCTCTGATGGTGAAAGCACAACGAATCTATCTTTAGATGTAGAAGGAGAATCAGGAAAACTTAATGCAAGTGTGAACGTCTGGACGACTGAAAAATTTGACAGGAATCAGAATACAAGTCAATTGTGGCGATTTTTTAAGCAGAAAGATGGTACGTATAAAATTCAGAATGCCAGAACTGGATGGTATATCGAAAATAGCGTCCCAACTTTAGTGTTTGGGAAAAAGGGAATGAATGTAGAGTTATCTATTTTAGCAGGTAATACAGCTGCAACAGCTTACAGTTATGCGAATGAATGGATGGCAGGCATTCCAGATGAGGCACTACTGTCTTCTGTTAATATTCCGGCAACACATGATACCGGAACAGCAGGGGTTGTGGATGATTTAGTTCCAAGTGTATCCATTACATCCTGTCAGAATCTTTATTATGATGAACAGTTAAATATGGGAGCACGCAGCTTTGATATCCGTGCAAATGCGACAAAAAATGATGCTTCTGCAGCAGACGTAAAGATTGTACATGGAGGCGAATTATGGCAGTGTCAGGAAAAAATGGAAGTGATCTTACATTACAGTCAATCCTCAATACTTCCCTCGGTTTCTTAGAGAAGCATAAGTCAGAAACAGTCATTCTTACAGTAAAATCAGATGCCGGTTCTACAATTGGATTAGAGCATGCGGTAGCTGAATTTATTGAAAAAAATAAGGACAAGGTCTACAGTGGAGGGGATATCCCATCAATGAAGGAAGCAAGGGGAAAAATCATATTTCTTCGAAGATTTAATCTAACCAAGAACTACGACAGTTCGGTTGAACGTGCGATGGGATTTAACCTTACGAATTGGGATGACATAAAATATAAAGATTATAAATATGCGTACAAGTTATATGATGATGGAAAAAATCATGTGTATATTCAGGATGCATATAATACATATGGAAGTGAGAAGTGGCCGTATATATTAGAAACGATGAAGCAGACAACAGGACAGAATACAAGCCATCCGATCGAGTACAATTCTTGGGTATTTAATTATACTTCTTGCTCACGAGGAGCACCGTTAGGATTGACACAGGAAATTAATCCGAGATTATTTAAAGACGAAGACAATTGTATTGATAACCGATTCCTTGGAACAGTAATGCTTAACTTTATTGATGATCCAATGTCACGGTTGATCTATGAGACAAACAGTAACATGATATTTGAACCAAAACTTCCGACACCGGAGGTAGAAGTTGAATACGGTCAGACATTGGCAGAAGCTACATTGAAAGGGATTGAAAATGCACCGGCAGGAACCTGGAAATTTGAAGATGCAGCTCATGTTGTGACAGATCAGGAAATAGCAGATCAGACCAAATTTGAACTGACCTTCCAGCCGGCAGATAATAAAAAATACAAAACTGTTACTATGTGGGTTCCGGTAAAAACAGTGAATAAGTCAGAAGTGATCACAGCCTATCTCGGATATGAAGAAATTTCCTATGGTGAAATTCCGAAGATGTCATACGTTGTTTCACCAACGGAAACACTGAGCGTAGACGAAGTGGAAGAACTTTTTGCAAATGTTACGGATGAAATGAGAATCCGGGAGACAGGACAGTCATTAAATGAGACAATCGATGCAGGAAGCTATAAGATTGATTGTCCGGAAACAGTAGGCGGATTCAAGGTGAACTGGATTCATTTGAAAGAATATGATCTTAATATCAATCCAGTGAACACAACAGAAGCAACAGGTTCCAAAATCAGTACAGCAGAAAATACGACATTAGAAAATGGCGCAGTTAGTAGTTCACAGAGAATCGTTGTTCGTGCAGAAAAGAAAACAAAGACATATGGAGATGCGTTGACCAGTGCAGATCTTACATTTACGATCAGTGATTCAGAAAGGGCGAAACTTCTTCCGGGAGATACTGTTGAAAGTCTCGGACTGACATTGAAAGCAACAACCATCGAACCGGAAGATATTCTGAGAGGAAGCACAACAGATGCAGATGGAGATGACATTCTTGGCGCATATGGCAATGAAGGAAGATATGTTATCCTGAAAGATAATGTGACAAATACAAATTATGATGTTGTAGTTCTTCCGGCATTCCTTAACGTATCACCAAAGGAAGCGGAGATAGAATGGAATGCAGCGGCACAGTATACATATACAGGAAATGCATGTGGAATAGAAGCAAACGTGAAAGCAGACAGCCTTTTGGAAAATGATAGCTGTGCAATTAAAAAACTGCTGAATGCAGATCATACAGAAGTTGGAAATTACAAGGCGCTTGCAATAGGTCTGACCAATGAAAACTATATCTTTTCCGGCAAAAACCGCGTGCATCTATGGGAATATGAGATTTTGCAGGCAGATCCGGAAGTGACTTTCCCGGCAGCAGAAGTGATTTATGGAGACAGCTTAAAGAAAGCAACACTTTCCGGTCAGTCGGGAGAAGGTGTATTCCGTTTTGCAGACGATACGACAATGCTTACAGTAGCAGAGGATCAAAGTGAACAAGAGATGATCTTCACACCGGCTAATCCGAACTACAAGACAGTTACATCAAATATTCCTGTAACAGTAAAATCAAGAAGCATTACGATCAGACCGGACCGTAAGGAGAAAGAATATGGACAGACGATCACAGAGTATACCTGGTCGATCAGTGATGGAAGTCTGGCAGGGGAAGACTTACTGGATGATCTGAATGTGAATGTATCACTGACAGCAGGAGATGCAGAGAAAGAGAGCTGTGAAGTTGGTACTTATGAAATAACAGAAAAGGCTCCAACAACAGTAGAAAATCAAAACTATGTGGTTATATTTGAACCTGGAATATTGATCGTACAGCCAAAACCGGTAGATGTTGTATGGAATACAGACGGAACTATCATCTATACAGGAAAAGAAGTGAATGTCACAGCAGAATTATCAGGAGTACTGTTTAAAGATGAATGTAAGGCAGTAGTAGAAGATGGAAACGCTGTGGAACCTGGAAAATATACAGCAAGTATTGTCGGATTGACAGGCGAGCAATGTTATAATTATGTGCTTCATGGAGATGATGATGAGTATCAGATGGAGTATCAGATCGTGAAGAAAGAAGAAACAAAGAATCCAACCGATTCAAAGGAAACATCGACAGGTACTGCAGGAAAGAAACCAACAGGAACTTCAGCGTCAGGAAAACAGGTGAAAACAGCAAAGACAGGAGACAGCATCAGCTACCTCTGGATTCTGATGATTGCGGGATCAATTGCAGTGATCGGTGGAATGATTTATGTTATTAGAAGAAGAAAACAGAAGTAAAATTAAAGTGAATCTATAAACGATAGATAGAAAGGTGTCAGGCATATGGGGAAGGTGTTATTTTAAGCTTCGGCCTGACACCTTTTATTGAAAAAAAGGTGAAATTAGTATATTATGAAAACAGATGCCGTATATCCTAAACATGCAATAAAAAGTGCTTTTGACCGCATGCGTTGAGAGAAAAAGGAGGGTGAAAATGAGTGAATTAAGTAAAAAAGCAAGAAATAGAACAAGAGTCCAAATGGTACTGACTATGTTGGTTATTGTCTCCATTATCAGACAATTCTTTCTTGGAAACTATCACAATATGTTTCTTGGAATTTTAACATTGATTTTATTTATGGTACCACAGTTTATTGATAAGAAACTTGGAGTGACAATTCCGGTTGGCTTGGAAACGGTTATTTTGATCTTTATCTTTTCAGCAGAGATACTTGGAGAGATCAATGCATTTTATGTAAAGATTCCGGTATGGGATACTATTTTGCATACAACGAATGGATTCCTGATGGCGGCAATCGGGTTTGCGCTGATTGATTTATTCAACCGAAGTGATCGATTTTCAATTAAGATGTCCCCATACTTTGTGGCATTTTTTGCATTTTGTTTTTCAATGACAGTTGGTGTTTTGTGGGAGTTCTTTGAATTCAGTATGGATTGGTTTTTCGGATTGGATATGCAGAAAGACTGGATCGTTCCGGCAATCAATTCAGTGAAGCTGAATCCGACAGGAGCAAATATCCCAATCCATGTAGATGTCCAGTCCGTTGTGATCAACGGTGAGACTTGGAATCTGGGCGGATATTTAGACATTGGAATCGTAGATACAATGAAAGATCTTATGGTGAATTTTGTCGGAGCTGTTGTATTTTCTGTAATTGGAATTTTATATTTGAAACATCGTGGAAAAGGAAAACTGGCAGCTTCATTAATTCCGCAGGTAAGAGATACGGATGCAGAAACGTCTGAAAAATAGAAAACGTAAAGGACAGATCGATGAACAGTCAAAAAGAAATTAGAAATATAAAGATAAAAAATCAGTTGGAGCTCTGGCTGTTCTGTGCAATTATCGGTGCAGTTGCCGGCGGATTGGTCTGGGCGCTTTTGAAGATCATGGCAGTCGGGATGAATCTTATCTGGGAATGGATTCCGGAACATTTTGTATTTCCATACTATACAATAGCGGTCTGTGTGATCGGTGCATTTCTTATCGGTGTCTTCCGGAAGATGTACGGAGATTATCCGGAAGAAATGGAAACTGTTATGGCAAAAGTGAAAACAGAGAAGCATTATGATTATAAAAATATGCTTGTCATGATGATAGCAGCAGTGCTGCCGCTTTTGATCGGAAGCAGTGTGGGTCCGGAAGCCGGGCTTACCGGAATTATCGTCGGAATGTGTTACTGGGCAGGAGATAATCTGAAGTTTGCCAGACAGCATGCGAAGGAATACTCCCAGATCGGGGTAGCAGCATCCTTAAGCGTTTTATTCCATGCTCCGCTATTTGGTTTGTTTGAAGTGGAAGAAAATACTTTAGAAGAGAGTAATTCAGAACAAACTGTCGTTCCGGCAGGAATTTCATCAAAGATATTTATTTATGGAATCGCAATTGCAGCAGCAACAGGTATTTATGCAGGGCTCTCAGCAGTATTTGGTTCAGGACTTTCCGGCTTTCCAAGTTTTGAGGCAGTTGAGATTGGAAAGATGGATTATGCACTAATACTTCTCTATATTATTGCAGGATGCGTGCTGGCCGTTTTTTATGAAAAGACACACCAGATAACAAAGAAAACTGCAGGAAAGGTACCGGCAGTTTTTCGAGAAGTTCTCGCAGGAATTTGTCTTGGGATTTGTGGAATGTTAATCCCGGCAGTTATGTTTTCGGGAGAAGAACAGATGGGAGTGTTGATGAAAGAGTATAGTCAATACCTTCCGTTAGCACTGATCGGAGTTGCATTTTTGAAAGTGCTTCTCACAAATATTTGTATACAGTTCGGTTTGAAGGGAGGGCATTTCTTCCCGGTTATCTTTGCAGGTGTATGCATGGGATATGGCGTGGGAATGCTGATCTGCGGAAATGCAGAGAGCCATCTGGTTTTCGCATCTGCAATTGTTACAGCAGCACTTTTAGGTGGAACGATGAAAAAGCCGTTGGCGGTTACAATGCTTCTGTTTCTATGCTATCCGGTGAAATTGTTCGTATGGATTTTTGTGGCTGCGGCAGCAGGCAGCAAATGTCTATCCTTATTTGATAAGAAAAAAGTGGAAAATAAAAATTCCGTTGAGTGAGAACTCAGCGGAATTTTTTTACCCTTTTTGAGATGTCTTCCAGTTCTTCTTTGGAAAGCTCCGGGAGACGCTCTAATTTATCCAGGAACATCATTGCCGTTTCACGACGCTGCATCTCTACGATCTGTCCGTAATAATTGACAACAACACCGGTAACGATTGCAACAACAAAAATCGTGTAGATTGTGACGAGTACAGAAACCAGTTTGCCAACGAAAGTCATTGCGACAATATCGCCGAATCCAGCGGTAGAAAGTACCGCATAGCAATACCAGAGGGCATCACCATAGCGGTTGATGTCGGGCTCTACCAGCTGAATGATGGCAGCGGATACAAAGAGAAATACGATATAGCCGGAAAGAATCTGGGTTGCTTTGGTGCGTTTTAGGATCATCCATAAAAGTTTTAGTTTTTTCATACTTTCCCCCTATTCAGAATTCCGTTGAAGCGGCTCATGAATGTGATTGTTGTGATCGCGGCTGCAACAATATCACTGATCGGTTCTGCAAGAAAGACTGCAAATACCTTATCCTGAATAAAGAGTGGCAGGATAAAGATCAGCGGAATCAGCAGGATCAGTTTTCTTAAGCAGGCGAGCAGCAGACTGACCTTTGCCTGTCCCAATGCCATGAAACTTTGCTGACATGCAACCTGGAATCCGAGGGAGAAAATACCCGCCATATAGATTCTCAATGCCCATGCGGTATAAGTGATCAGATCCGTATTATTGGAAAAGATTCCTGCAAACAGCTTAGGAAACAGTAGCATGATCAGCCAGAAACAACTGGTGAAAATCGTACAAACCTTAAACTGTGTAAAGAAGGCTTTTTTTACACGCTCTTTATTGCCGGCACCGAAGTTATAACTCATGATTGGCTGACCACCCTGGCAGATTCCCTGCAGTGGTAATGTAGCAAGCTGGCTGACACTTGTGATGATCGTCATGGCTCCAACAGCAAGGTCTCCACCATATCTTGACAGACTGGAAGTAAAGCTGATGGACAGAATACTTTCTGTGGACAGCATGACAAAAGTGGAAATGCCAAGTCCAAGACAAGGCAGGATAACGTCCTTTTGTAATCTGAAATTTTCTTTTCTAAGATGAAGGATCGTCTTCTTTCCGGATAAGAAGCGAAGAATCCAAATCGCACCGACAGCCTGACTAAAACAGTGGCAAGTGCTGCACCTCTTACACCGAGATGGAATACGAAGATAAAAATCGGATCAAGAATGATATTGATCACAGCTCCGATCACAGTAGTCATCATACTGATCTTGGCAAATCCCTGTGTTGTAATAAATGGATTCATTCCCATTACGATTAAGACAAAGATACTTCCAAGGATATAGATTCTTGCGTATGTTACTCCATACGGCAGTGTCTTCTCGCTGGCACCAAAAAGTGTCAACAGCTGTGGCGCAAATGTAAAGAAGACTACAGTAAGTACGACAGCCATAAGGATGAGAAGTGCAAAACAGTTTCCAAGAATTTTTTCAGCTGTTTTATTATCTTTCTTTCCCATAGATATCGCAGCACGCGGAGCACCACCGGAACCTGCAAGCATAGCAAAAGCGTTGATCAGCATAAGGATCGGTGTAAATAATCCAACGCCGGTTAATGCCGCGGCTCCAACACCGGAAATGTGTCCGATATAGATTCGGTCTACAATGTTATATAGAAGATTGATGATCTGGGCGACAACCGCAGGAATTGCAAGCTGTGCCAGAAGGCGTGGGATCTTTTCAGTCTCCATCGCCTGAGAAGTCGATTTGCTATTCATATCTGTTTACTCCTAAATAGTTTTAAAATCAAAGAAGATTATACATCTCATGTAATGGAAAAATCAATAAGAAATCAAAAATTACAGGCATTCAACCTAACGAAATCGTGATATAATGATATAATCAAAATATATTTGAATGAGAAATATGGAGGTAGCTTATGGGCGTAAGTTATAACAGATTGTGGAAAATGCTCATAGATAAAAATATGAAGCGAATAGAGATGCAGTACCTCACCGGGATCAGTGGAAACATTCTTGCCCGGATGGGAAAAAACCAGTATGTATCAATGGAGACGATTGAGAAGATCTGCAAGAAACTGGACTGTACCGTGGATGAGATGATGGAATTTACAGATGATGAGTAACAGGAGCAGGTATGTCAAATTATTAAAACTGGCAGAATGCGTCAGAAGTCGAAAAAAGAAATTGAAAAAAGATAACACGCCGGATACGGCATAATTCTCTTAGCAAAGCTAAGAGCGCACTTCTATACAGGCAATTACATTTGCCTGTATCGTGCGACCTGCGGTGCTATCCCTGATTTGGGAAAATCTCAATCCGGGAATTAAGCGAAATCAGAGATTTCGTACAAGGGAATCCATTCCCTTGCGGCACAGGTGCCTATCCCTGAAGTTTGTGAGTGAATACCTCAGATACAAACATATGGGGTGAAAGAAAGCGTGAAATCGGAATTTCGTGGGAGGTGTTATACAAATGAAACTGGCAGACTTATCAACTGGACCAGACTGGGTAGTATATGTTGGATTTATAATATTTGCTGTACTTTCCATAGTTTTGATTTCTGGACATGGAAGTTGGTTAATTTCCGGATATAATACAGCTTCAAAAGAAGAAAAGGCAAAATATAATGAAAAAAAGCTATGCAGAACAATGGGAATTGGAATGTCTGTTATAGCAATTCTTCTATTAAGTATGGGAGTGTTTGAAAATATTTTACCAGCATTTTTTGTGTATATTGCATTGGGTATTATTTTAGCTGATGTTGTGATAATTATTGTTTTGGGAAATACAATATGTAGAAGGTGACAAATTTCGACTTGTGGACTTTAACAACTCGGTATTTTGGAGGTTATTATGGCTTTTGATTTTAAGAAAGAATTTAAAGAATTTTATATGCCTAAGAATAAACCAGAGATTGTAAATGTACCTAAGGCAAATTATATTGCAGTTAGAGGAAAAGGCAATCCAAATGAAGAAGGTGGGGCATATCAACACGCAATCAGTATTCTATATGCTGTTGCATACACATTAAAAATGAGTTACAAGACCGATTATAAAATTGAAGGCTTTTTTGAATATGTTGTTCCGCCATTGGAAGGTTTTTGGTGGCAGGATGATGTTGTGGGTGTAGATTATACAAATAAATCTGCTTTCAACTGGATTTCTGTTATTCGTTTGCCTGATTTCATTTCTAAAGCTGATTTTAACTGGGCGGTAGAAACAGCAACGAAAAAGAAGAAACTCGATTGTTCGTCAGCAGAATATCTTACGATTGATGAAGGATTATGCGTTCAAATTATGCACATAGGTTCTTTTGATAATGAGCCAGCAACCGTTGCTCTTATGGATACTTATATAGAACAAAATGGGTATCTCAATGATATTAACAAAGATAGATTGCACCACGAGATTTATATGTCTGATGCAAGAAAGGTTGCTCCAGATAAATGGAAAACTGTAATTAGACATCCGATTAAGAAAGCGTAAAATCGGGATTTACTTCTACTTAGACATACAAACTGTTGACAGTAAAACTCCTATATAGTATTATTTGGTAAAATACTATATAGGAGTTTTTGTATGAAAATGAATGGCGGATTTCTTGTTACCAAAATAAAACAACTTGGAGATCGAATCTTTGAGAAGATTCTCAGCGAAAAGAATATTGATGCGTTTAACGGAGCTCAGGGGCGTATTCTTTACGTACTGTGGCAGGAAGATGGAATCTCAATCAGGTCACTCTCGATTAAATGTGGATTAGCGATAACTTCTCTTACTACGATGCTGGAAAGAATGGAAAATCAAGGGCTGATAAGACGCGTTCAGTCTGAAACGGACAAAAGGAAAACACTTCTGTTTCTGACTGAAAAAGCACATGCCTTAAAGGACGAATACGATTCTGTATCTGATAAAATGGGCAGTATTTACTACAAAGGTTTTTCGGAGGAAGAAATTACCCAGTTTGAGGAATGCCTCGACCGTATCAGAAAGAATCTTGAGGAGTGGCAGAAATCATGAGTATTTGTATCAAAGATCAGATTCAAAACATGAATATCGTTATCGGATGTACAGTGGGGTGTGCATATTGCTACGCCCGCAATAATGTGAAACGCTGGCATATGATTGATGACTTTGCTGACCCTGAATTCTTTCCGGGTAAGCTCAAGATGATGGAAAAGAAACGTCCGCAGAACTTTCTTCTTACCGGCATGAGCGATCTTTCCGGCTGGAAGTCAGAATGGAGAGGCGAGGTATTTGAAAAAATCCGTGAAAATCCACAGCATCAGTTCCTGTTCCTTACAAAGAGACCAGATCTGCTGGATTTTGATACAGATTTGGAAAACGCATGGTTTGGTGTTACGGTGACGAGAAAAGCAGAACTGTGGCGTATTGACGCACTACGGGAAAATGTCAGAGCAAAACACTATCATGTTACCTTTGAGCCGCTATTCGACAATCCAGGTTCAGTTGATCTTTCCGGGATCAACTGGATCGTTGTCGGCACCATGACTGGAGTTCAGAGCAGGAAGGTTCATACGGAGCCGGAGTGGGCATGGTCTCTGACAAATCAGGCGCATGTGCTTGACATTCCGGTATTTATGAAGGAAGATCTTGTCCCTATCATAGGGAATGAAAATATGATTCAGGAAATGCCAGATGAATTCAATAAAGTGTTGGAGGTACAGAGATCATGGCAGAAGTAATAAATGGAATCCTCATTAATGAGGCGGAAACAAAGAACATCATGACCAAGTCCAGTCTGCCTGTAGGCGGTTACTCGGTCAATCCATATGTAGGCTGTACACACGCCTGCAAGTATTGCTATGCCTCTTTTATGAAGCGCTTTACCGGACACAAGGAGGAATGGGGCACTTTCCTTGATGTGAAGCATTGGCCGGAAATTAAGAATCCGAAGAAATATGCCGGACAGCGGGTGGTCATCGGTTCTGTGACAGATGGCTACAATCCACAGGAGGAGCAATTCGGGAATACCAGAAAACTTCTGGAGCAGCTGATCGGCAGTGACGCAGATATTCTGATCTGCACAAAGTCGGATCTTGTGGTACGGGATATTGATCTGCTGAAGAAGCTTGGACGAGTAACCGTTTCATGGTCAATCAACACACTAGAGGAAAATTTCAAGAACGATATGGACTCTGCTTCTAGCATTGAGCGCCGTATCGCTGCTATGAAGCAGGTATATGAAGCAGGTATCCGTACAGTCTGTTTCGTATCCCCGGTATTCCCCGGTATCACAGATTTTGAAGCAATCTTTGAGCAGGTAAAGGATCAGTGCGATCTGTTCTGGCTCGAAAATCTCAATCTTCGAGGCGGTTTCAAAAAGACAATTATGGATTATATCGCTGGAAAATATCCTGATCTTGTACCACTTTATGACGAGATCTATAACAAGCATAACCGCAGCTACTTTGAAGCACTTGAAGTAAAAGCTGAGGAAATGGCTAAGAAGTATGATTGTCCCTTTGTGGATAATGAAATGCCTTATGGCAGAGTCCCGCAGGGACATCCGGTGATCGTAGATTATTTCTATCATGAGGAAATCCGAGGGACAGAGAATACAGGAAAAAGAAATCGTTAATCTAAACGAAAATTAAACTGATGATGGTGGAGAGATTTATTTATCGCCATTTGAAATCGAGAAGTTCTTGTTTGAAAAATAGAGAAATTGTAAAATTGAAGAAAAAAGAAATGCACAGTTCTTAGCTTATCGGGAGCTGTGCATTTTTGTAAATAAATACTTTTAATTAGCCGATTACGGCGTCCTCTGCTGTAAAATGTTCCAGAGAATTTTCTTTTACCTGAATGCAGATATAAGTAATTCCGGAAATATCGGATGCAAAAAACTGACGCTTTGCAGCAGGTGCGATTTTTAGCCAGTCTCCAGTTGAAAGGCTGATTTCTTCTCCATCAATTATGGCTTTGCCGTTACCTGAAAGAATTCCATAGATTTCTTCATTTTCTTTATGAGAATGAACAAATGGGACATTTGCTCCTGCAGGTAGTTCGTTTAAACTGATTTCTGCACCTGTTAAAGACAACTTTTCATGCAGCTCAATTCGGTTTTCCTTTCCAATAGTTGTTTTTGTGTAATTTGTCATAATAATACCTCCATAGTTGATTTGTAGTTTCTAATTACATGGCATTAGTATAGTGTGAGACACATACAAAAACAAGTACGCACCTTTTTGTAACTGTACACTCAAAATTGAATGTGTTACAATCGACTTGGAGGTGAGAATTATGCGAGCAAAAGAAGAATTACCGGAATGCCCAGTTGCAACAGCAGTATCTCTCATCGGAGGAAAATGGAAACTGCTGATTTTGCGTAACTTGAAAGAGCGTCCATGGAGATTCAATGAGCTACAACGAAGTATAGATGGTATTTCACAAAAGGTTTTGACGGATAGTTTAAGGCAAATGATGAGTGATGGACTGGCATATCGCCACGATTACCATGAACAGCCACCGAGAGTTGAATACGGATTAACGGAACTCGGAACAAAAATGCTTCCAATTGTTAATTCACTTGCTGACTTTGGTAACTACTATAAATCACTTATTGAACAGAAATAAGTACGTTAGTATTTGAAAAGCTCGAACAATTGGGATTTGAAAGTGAGATGTATTTTATGAAAAAGAAGATTATATTAACAATAGCATTTGTTATTAGTTTATTACCAATGTTATTAAACCAATATGGTGGAATGAAAGGTGTACAAGAGATTAGTGCTTAAGTTAAAAGACGGATTTGTTCTCTATCATGGAAGTTATTGTGAAGTAAAAGAGCCAGATCTTGCCAAATGTGCAAAGAGAAAAGATTTTGGGCAGGGATTTTATTTAACTACATCCAAGGATCAGGCGATAAGGAAGCAGACGATTTCTGCATCAGACAGTTGCTGCCCAATAAACTAAAAGATCAATATTGCTTCAAAACAGAAGCCGCTATTAAGTGTCTGAAATTTGTGAAAGGACGGAACAGAGAATTATCGCCGCACTCCTGAAACGGTCACAATGGAAATTCATTTCAATTTAAAACCAATACCGGAGCTTGGAACCATCGAAAGAGGTTCCGGCTCCCATAAATTAGAAAATCTATCAAAATTTAATCTATTTTAACCTTTTCAAGGCTCATTTCGAGCCAATATTTTACCATATATGCATTACATGCTGCATTGCAAGGCTGACTACTGTAATACCAACCCAGCAGGAAGCACCGAGAAGGATTGGCTTTCCACCAGATTTGATTAGTTTCACAACATTGCTGTTCAGACCGATCGCAGCCATAGCCATGATAATGAAGAATTTAGACAGTTCTTTCAGCGGAGCAAATACATCCGCACTTACCCCAAGACTCATGCATACAGTTGTAATGACAGCCGCAATGATAAAGTACAGGATGAACATTGGAAATGCTCTTTTTAAGCTGAACTTACCGGATGCTTTGCCGTCTTTTGCGGCTGATTTTGCACGAACCAGTGAGAGCACAAGTGTGATCGGAATGATGGCAAGCGTACGTGTCAGTTTAACTGTGACAGCAGTATTAAGTGTCTCACTTCCAAGACTCCACATGCTGTCCCAGGTAGAGGCGGCAGCAGTTACGGATGAAGTATCATTGATCGCAGTTCCGGCAAAGACACCGAAAGCATTTCCGCTAGTTGTGTCGAAGCCGAGTGCATTTCCAAGCACCGGGAAAAGTACAGCAGCGATAACATTGAAGAAAAAGATAACAGAAATCGCCTGTGCGACTTCTGTGTCATCGGCGTCAATGACAGGCGCTGTAGCAGCAATCGCAGAACCACCGCAGATGGAAGAACCGACACCAACAAGGATAGATGTGTTGGAAGGAACGTTCAGTACCTTGCGGAGCAGCCATGCAATGATCAAAGAGGTAGAAAGTGTACTGATGATAATAGGAAGAGACTGCTTTCCTGTCTGTAAGATAACTCCGAGATTCATGCCAAATCCAAGCAGAACAACAGCAGTCTGTAAAATAATTTTAGATGTCCATTTAATTCCTGATTCGGCTGTTCCTTTTTCAGTCCAAAAGCAGGTGATCACCATTCCGGCGAGAATCGCAATGACAGGTCCGCCGATTACCGGGAATGCTTTTCCAATCAGCCAGGATGGAATCGCAATCAGAAAGCAGACCAGAATTCCTTTGAAATTTTTTTGAATAAAATTCATGATAGTTTCCTCTCTTAAGTTTTTTGTTACTGTCGGCACTATGGGCGTCAGCAACTGTATTTTTATGAAACAATTATAGATTATAACACTGATAAACAATAAAAAAAAGTATATAAATTCTACTATCTATAGGATGAAGGTGTCTGTCCGGTTTTCTTTTTAAAACAAGAACTGAAGTAGTATTGATTTGAATATCCTACTTTCGCACTTATTTCTTTTAGTGAGAGGTTCGTATTTTTCAATAGATTACAGGCCGTTTCAATCCGAATATCTGTGATTACATCCGAAATATTTTGCTGGCGTTGTTTTTTAAACAGAGCACTAAGATGAGCCGGACTAATATGAACATTGTTAGCAATTTCATTTAGACATAAGGTGTTGTCTTGATAATGTTGGTGTATATAATTGATAGTAGCAGTACAAACATGTTCTTGACGACTCTGTGCTGAAAGATTAATTTTATCAGATATTGTCTGGCATAAACTAGAAAGCCATTGGAAGATCTCAGTACTTGTTGAAAAAGAGTCAAGGTGTTGATAGGTTTTAATAATGTCTTTTTCCATGTCATTGTTTCTAATGCCCATATCGCAGAGAAATTTTAGTAAATGCCCCAAAAGCTGATAGATACGTATAAATATAAACTGTTTGTTTTTGTAGTTTTGTGTTAATTCTTCTGAAAATGAAAGAATCCACTTTTCTATTCCGTCCAGGTCATTTTCGCATAAAAGCTGTATTAACTTTTCGTGACCGGAAACTTCATATAATTCAGCAGAGTAATCGTTGTCTATAGTATCACCAAGTGTAAATATGTTTTTCTGTGGAAAGAAAAAACGGTATTCCAGTGATTTTAATGCATTGGAATACGAAACAGATAAAGTCCACAAGTATTTGACGATGTTTCCTATTCCGATATTTAATTCGAAAAAGCTGTTTTTATAAAGTTGCAATAATTCTGTTAACAGATCATAAGACGTATTATAGAAGTATTTCTGATTAGAATAATTGTGAGCGATTACCAATACGATTTCGTCAAAACTTGTTAAAGTATGAATCAGTGAAAAGTGCTCATTGAAAAGTTCTTTTATGGTATCAGACATACTCATTAGTTTTATGTGATACTCTTCAATGCCTTTTTTTTCTTTGATGTCTGTTGCATTTTGTATTTGAATTACAATGGCCTGATAATAATGATAGTCAAGATTCAACTGAAGATAATCGGCATAATTTGAAAGTGTATATCGAGCTTCATCACTTGAAGATTGTATTAATTTATGAAAAAAATTATCGATCATTATAGGGCGGCTTTGTTTTAATATTTCAAGATTCCTCTGTTCTTTATTAAGCATACTAAGAGCATTGCGAATGATTTTCTTTAGATAAGAATAATCAAGCGGTTTTTCTATATAGTCAAATGCACCGAGTCGTATAGCTTGTTTGGCATATTCAAATTTATCAAATGCACTGATAAGTATTATTTTTATAGATGAATTAATCTTTAGTGCATTTTGTGCAAGAGATAAACCGTCTAATTGTGGCATTTCTATATCGGAAATAATTAAATCAACCATATTATTTTGCAGATAATCAAGAGCCTGCTGTCCATCATAGGCTTTGCAAGCGACTTCTGCATTTAAATCAGACCAGTCAATGTTGTGGCAAATACCATCAACAGATATATGGTTGTCATCTATAATCATAATTTTGTACATTAGTAGTCCTCCAGTAATTGCGGAATTCTTATATAAATTGTGGTTCCAGTATCTTTGTTGCTTTCAACTCTGAGTGTACCATGTCCCTGTAAAGAGGAACATATACGTGAATTAATGTTACTTATACCGAAATGTTTTTCGTAGTGAATTTGTTTGGAAACAATACCTTCACGGAGTTCATTTAGTTTCTCAGGAGACATACCAATTCCATTATCAGAAATCATGATTTCTATCATATCATCATCATATCTAATAGAAATATCGATATGCATATGGATTCCATTTCCTTTAAAACCATGTTGAATCGAATTTTCCAATATAGGCTGTAGTGTGAACTTACAAATAAGAAAGTTTTCTATTCCTTCTTCCATATCTATATTCCAATCAAATAAATTATCTTTACATAATGCTTCCATTTCCATATATAATTGTGCAATTTCTAATTCTTTTTTAATAGGAATCAGATCATTGGAGGTGCGTAACAATCCTTTATAAAAAAGCGATAAATCAGCAAGCATTTTATTCGCTTTCGTGATTTCACCAAATGACAACAAATTTTGAACAGATGCTAAAATATTATATAGGAAATGAGGATTGATTTGTGATTGCAGCAACTGATAATTTAGTTTTTCCTCTTGTATTTTTAATTGAAGGTTATTCTCAAAGCTTGAATTCAATTCTGAAATCATGTTAGCACAGGTGACGGTTAGTGAATCTATTTCATCCAAGTGAGTTGAAGAAGATGGAACTAACTTGTCGATCTGCGTCGAATCTATGACATCGTCCATTTTGATTTCCGACATAGAATGAGACAAATGATTGATTTTATTTGTCATTTGATCAGCCACCCAGATAATTGAGAGCATAGTCAGAGGGACAATAATCATGAAACAAATGAAAATCATTTTTACGAGAAAGGATGAACTTTGGCGTATATAATAATCAGGAGTTTCAGTAACAAGAAAGAGCTGGTTATGTACCGGTGTGGAAATTATCTCACATTTATCATATGAGAATGTGAGAGTCTCAAGTTTTGTGTGATTGCATGAAGTTTTTCATTGGATAAAGAACCCCCAATTTGTTTCTTATCTGTGCTTGATAATACAACACCCTCGGAATTTATTATATAAGAAAGAGAAGGATTGCCTTCAGAAAATGTGTTTAAGTAGTTGCTTAATTCTTCACTTGTTATGTGAACAGCCAAACAAGTTTTTTGTGAATTGATTTTTGCATACCTATAGCAGGAGAGTACTCCGGAAGGTTCTTCACCTTTGCTGACCATATAAGGGAAGTTAATGTCTTTGCGAAAAATCCAATTAGGAGTAAGCCCCTGTTTTGAAAAATCGCTCAACTGTACCTTATATTTTTTAAGATCTGATAAAGAACAGAAAGTAAGCCCTTCTTTTGAAGCAAAAGTATCATCAGGTAAAAAGATATTTACATGATAAATATTAAAAGAATCAGCTATTGAAGCAATATTATTCCGAACCGCAGAAAGTTTGTCGAGATAATTTGACATAGGTTGCTCTGCTGTTGTACATAACATACATAAATTAAAATGAATAGAATCTTCTAAATTTTCTATTTGAGTCATTCGATTTTCAAGCAGGTGCTGATTTTTTTCACAAGAAATTGCTGTTTCTTTCAGAATCTTGTCTTTAGCTATATTATAAGATATTTTATAAGATATTGTTCCCAATATAAGAAGGGGAAGTATGGCGCAAAGAATAAAGCAAATGATTAGTTTTAAGCGAAAGTGTTCTTTTATAGTATTGATTAGTGACGTAAATAGCTTCATATTATGGAACCGCTCCTTTCAGCTTCATTCTAATAAAAGAAATAATAAAACGCAATAATTTGATTTGAAAAAATAAAAAAATTATAAAGTATGCGCAAAATAATATATTTATTTTTAAAGCATTA
>NZ_QTZH01000023.1:0-45953 GCF_003462585.1 Ruminococcus sp. OM04-4AA
TATCTTTCAAAAGAACGATATTTTCACCAAGGGGGATGTCTACCCTTTTTTAGCCAGAAAATAAGAGCAATTTTTTCATTTAACTATTGACATTTATTAGCTGGACTTCCTACATCATAAGATAATATACATTTAAAAATAAAAAAAAGAGCAACTGATGTTACATACTCATAAACATCAATTACTCTTTTTATCTTTTTCAGAACTTTTTGGGACTATTTATTTCCTTGCGACCAATCTGCGACCAGTTCGCGACCGATTTCGCGGCAAGTCACTTCGTCTTTACAATTCATAGTGATTTCTGGTTCAATGGTCAGAAACCGCATATTTACGCACAAAAAATCACCGTCCCCACAGCTCCAATGTCTGTAAAAACAGTGATTGTCAGTGCGCGATCAGGGGTTCGAACCCTGGACACCCTGATTAAGAGTCAGGTGCTCTACCAACTGAGCTAATCGCGCATTCTTTTGTTTTTGTGTCTCGTGTTCCTCAACACAAATAGTATTATATATCAGTTGTTGCCGGAATGCAACCCCTTTTTTCAAATTTTTTCATTTTTTTCAAAATTATTAATTTCATATACAATTTAGACGATATCAACAACGTTTATTCTTTCCCTTGTCTTTGTGGCAATATCCCGTATTTAAAATTCGATATACCTCCTCGAAGGATCTGCAAATGCAGACAATCCTTCGATTCAGTCTCTGATGGCAATAACACAACTCACGGATCCCGGCTTTCCAACATTTCCCCCGTCTCATCCTGTTCTCCTGTGAATCCCACTCTTCCTATATAATATATGAAACTTATTTGTTACTGTTCACTCCCGTGTCAATCACTCTGCTGATTGACACGGAGGATGTGTGTTTTGACTTGAATGCATCTCGCCCCATCGCCAAAGGCGATTTAAAATGGCGAGATGCGTTGCTGGTCGCACATCGTGTGAACAGTAACACTTATTTTCTCTGTGCAATCAGTTTATTGATCGGATTTCCTTTTTCTGAAAACTTCTGCTCGTACTCTGTCATAATATTTCCTTCATTCATCTCTTCCTGATGATGCAGATCATAAGTATAAGCAATCAATGCCCATCCGGCTTCTTTCACCTGTTCCAGAGAAAAGTTAAAAAGTTCTGTATTATCTGTCTTAAACTCTACTCTTCCGCTTTCCACAAGCACTTTTTCGTATCTTGCGAGGAATTCCGTAGATGTCAATCTACGCTTCGCATGTCTTGCCTTCGGCCACGGATCCGAGAAGTTCAGGAAGATCTTATCCACCTCTGCCGGTGCAAACACATTTTCAATCTCTCTTGCATCCATACAGATAAAACGGATATTCTCCAGCATTTCAAATTCTTCTGTATCATACTTTTCAAGTGCGCGCAGCAGAACGCTGGAATAACGCTCAATTCCTATAAAATTAATCTCTGGATGTGCCTTTGCCATATTTAGAATAAATTGTCCTTTTCCCATCCCAATTTCAATCTGAATCGGCTTTTCGTTACCAAACACATGATTCCAGTTTCCTTTCTGTTCTTCCGGTTTCTTGATCACTGTATGATGTACGTCGATCACACCATCTGCTCTTGGTATATTTCTTAATCTCATTAATTACAATCTCCTGATATTCTCTGACAGATCTGTCACATTACAAATCTGCCGGTTTATTTTTACACATGCATTATCATAACATGAATTAATCCGTCTCACAAGCAAACAGCTTCCAGAAAAGCTTGTATTTTTCTCCAAAAGGTGTATTATAAAAGATATTATGAATTTCTAACAAAAAGGAGGCTGGTTATGGACTCTATTATAAACAAATTGACAGAGATTGAATCCGCCGCATCTGCAATCGTGCAACATGCAGAAGCCGAAAAATCCGCATTAGATGAAAAATTCGACAAAAAGCGGATGGATTTCGACAAAGAGCTTGAAGCTGATACGCAGCGGCAGATTCAGGGAATTCGTGACAAGCTGGAATCGGAGACCTCACGGATCTTATCCGGGCAAAGTCAGGAAAGTCAGGATGAACTCGACGCCCTACAGAAGGAATACGATGAAAAGCATTCTGATTATGCTCATGAGATTCTCCGACGGATCACCGAGGTATAGCCTATGGGAAATCTACTGGAATACAGTGGTATCGTAACGAAAACCCGGGCAATGGAAGCCAAACTCCTTACCCAGGCACAGTTTGAGGAAATTGCTTCTCTGCACAATGTCCCCGATGTAGTTGAATATCTGAAGAAGGAGACAGCTTACGCAGATATTTTAGAAGAGCTGGCCCCAGAACAGCTTCACAGAGGAAGTATTGAGAAGATTCTGACTCGTTCACTTTACCGCGACTACGCAAAGCTTTATCGCTTTTGTGGACAGAAACAGCGCAAGCTTATGAAGCTCCGCCTGAAATCTTATGAAATCGAGCTGATCAATTATTGTTTAAGGATTGTGATCAACCATTATCAGAAACCTTTTGATCTTGATTACAAACGTCCTTTCTTCGACCGGTATTCACAGATATCGATTGAAAAACTGATCACCTCACGCACCACTGATGAACTGATCGAGACATTAAAGGATACAGAATATTATGAACCATTAAAGAAATTAAAGGATTCTCCTTCGGTCACTCTTTATGACTACGATCTGGCATTAAATCTTTATTATTTTACAACTCTTTGGAAAGCACGGAAAAAGGTTCTGAAAAAGGAAGACAAGAAATTATACCAGCGGGATTGCGGCACTCAGATTGATCTGCTCAACATGCAGTGGATCTACAGAGCGAAGAAATATTTTAATATGAAACCTGCTGACATTTACCAGCTGATTCTTCCGATCCACTATCGTCTGTCTACTGACTTGATCAAAGGAATGGTCGAGGCAACAACATTAGAGGAATTGCAGACACTATGCAATCAGACGCCTTATGCCCGCCGCTATGAATCCAATGAGCAGCTTACCATGGAGCAAATGTATTCAGAATGTCTCCATCATCTGTACACTATTGACAGAAGGAGGAATCCATACTCCATCGCCGCTGTCAACACTTACCTCTTCTTAAAAGAAGAAGAAATCAAAAAGCTGACTACCGCTCTGGAATGCATCCGTTATGGACTGACACCAAGCGAAACGTTAGCGTACGTTGGAGGTAGAACCCAATGATTGTTAAAATGAAATTTATCAACATTTCCGGTCCCAGGGATGATATCGACCGTGTCACAGACTTGTATCTCTCACGTTATGAGATCCAGCTGGAGTCCGCACTGTCCGAACTCAAGACAGTCGATAATCTTCGCCCGTTCGTAGAGCTTAATCCGTACCGGGATGTACTTGCCCAGGCAACTCAGTTCGTCGGTTATCTTCCGAATGTAGATGATGTTACACCGGATGATTCTTTAGGTCTTGACGACATGTTTGAAGTTGTTCGCAAAGCCTGCGAGGATTATGAAGGTCTGCAGGCAAAGAAAGAGAAAAAGAAAGCTAAGATTGAGGAACTTCGTGCGAAACAGCAACTGCTCTCTCCATTCCGCCCCCTCGACTGTGATCTTCACAAGGTCCTCGGATATCGATATATTACATATCGTTTCGGACGGATCGCGCTGGAATCTTATCACAAGATGAATAAATATCTGATGGATGATTTAAGTGCAATCTTCGTTGAAGGAGAACGTGATGAAGCTTCGTATACGGTGCTTACTTCGTTTCTCCGGGAGAGGCGCAAAAGGTAGATGCTGTTTTCCGTTCTCTTCATTTTGAACGCATTGATCTGAAAGATGAATTTGAAGGAACTCCGGCTTTCGCTTACCAGTCACTGGAACGTGACATTGCACGGATCAATCTGGAGATCCAGGATCTGGATAAAGAAGCCGGTGAGATGCTTTCTGACAGAGCTCCACAGCTTATCGCAGCGAAAAACCGTCTGGAGGAACTCTCCAAGAACTTTGACATCCGTAAGATGGCTGCCCGGATGAAAGACAGCCAGGATGATTCTTATATTCTCTGCGGTTGGATGGCAGAAGATGATGTAGAGAAGTTCTTAGAAGAGATCAAGGATGATGATAAAGTCTTTGTTGTTGTCGAAGATGACCATGATGCATACTTCGGCGAACCGCCGACAAAGCTGGAAAACCCGAAGCTATTCAAACCATTTGAGATGTACATTCAGATGTATGGTCTTCCGGCTCACAATGAGATGGATCCGACTATTTTCGTAGCGATCACATACTCCTTTATTTTCGGAGTTATGTTCGGAGATGTCGGACAGGGACTTTTGCTTTTAATCGGCGGAGCCTTGATTTATCACTTTAAGAAAGCTCCACTTGCCGGAATTATCGCAACTGCCGGTGTATTTTCCACAGTCTTCGGATTTATGTTCGGAAGTATTTTCGGATTCGAAGACATCATTGAACCATTGTGGATACGACCGATCGATCATATGACTACACTGCCATTCCTTGGTAAACTGAACACTGTATTTATCGTTGCAGTTGCATTTGGTATGTTCCTGATCATCGTGGCGATGATCCTGCATATTATCAATGCCGCAAGAAGCAAAGATATTGAAAGTACCTGGTTTGATCCAAACGGTGTTGCCGGACTTATTTTCTACATTGCCGTTGTAGCAACCATCGTTCTCTTTATGACAGGCAATCCGCTTCCGGGTGGTATTGTCATGGGTATCATGTTCGGTGTCCCGCTGCTTCTCATTTTCCTGAGAGAGCCTCTGACCCGTATGATTGAAAAACGTGCCGACAAGATGGAAACAGGACCTGGAATGTACGCCGTGCAAGGATTTTTCGAAATGTTTGAGACATTGCTCAGTTATTTCTCAAACACAATCTCCTTTATCCGTATCGGTGCATTTGCTGTCAGCCATGCCGCTATCATGGAAGTAGTACTTCAGCTGGCCGGCGCTGAAAGCGGAAATCCGAACTGGTTCGGAGTGATCTTTGGCAACCTGTTCGTATGCGGATTCGAAGGACTGATTGTAGGTATTCAGGTACTTCGTCTGGAATATTATGAGATGTTCAGCCGTTTCTACAAAGGAAGCGGACGTGCATTCGACCCATATACAAAAAAGAAAACGAAATAACTGTCTGGCTTAAATCTATGACAGCCATAAAATGTATAGAAATCAGGAGGATTCCACTATGAGTTTAGCAACAAAAATCATCTTTATCGCAGCACTTGTTTTAAGTATCATCATCCCATTCGGATATTATCTGATCGGTGAAAAGAACAAAAAACGCTATAAACGTACTATCGGTGTCAACGCATTTTTCTTCTTCGGCGCATTTGCCATTGCATCCATCATGATGCTTGCAGGACCGGCAAATGTACAGGCTGCTGAAACTGCCGCAGCTTCCGGTGCAACACTCGCAACTGGTATGGGATACCTTGCAGCCGCACTTGTTACAGGTCTTTCCTGTATCGGCGGTGGTATCGCTGTTGCAAGTGCAGCCAGCGCAGCACTTGGAGCGATCAGCGAAGATTCCAGCGTTCTTGGTAAATCTCTGATCTTCGTAGGACTTGCCGAAGGTGTTTGTCTGTATGGACTGATCATCTCATTCATGATCTTAGGAAATCTCTAATTTCTGATTTTCAACAGAAAGGAGCCGCCTATGAAAATGTATCTGATCAGTGACAATGTCGACACTTACACCGGAATGCGTCTTGCCGGTGTAGACGGAGTTGTCGTCCATGAACGGGATGAGCTGAAGAAAGCTTTGGAAAAGGTTCTTTCCGCCCCAACTGTCGGCATTGTTCTTCTGACTGAGAAGTTCGGCCAGGAATTTCCTGACATTATCGACACTTTCCGACTGGAACGAAAGATGCCGTTATTGATCGAAATTCCTGACCGCCACGGAACCGGTCGTCAGAAAGACTTTATCACCTCATATATCACTGAAGCGATCGGACTGAAATTATAAACGCAATTATATCATGAACTAAAGGAGGTATTCCTCTTGACTCTGGAAGAAAAAATCGCACACCTGCAGGCTACATCCATGGAACAGGCCCGCTTAGAGGGAAATGTCATCATTGACACCCATCAGGCCGCCCTGGAAAAGGTTTTCGAAGATCATAAAGCGGAAGCCACAAGACAGTCAGAGACTCGCGTCAAGGCGGAAGCTGCCAATGCGAAACTCTCACTGAACCAGGCGCTCGCCAAATCCCAGCTGGAGATCAAACGTCGTCAAAGCAAGATCCAGCAGGAATTGAAAGACAAGATCTTTGAGGAAGCAGACGCATTAATCGATGAATTTATGAAGACGGAAGCTTATGATGATTTTCTTATCAAATGCATCCGCAAAGCGGTAAATTTTGCCGGAAATGATGAGCTTACGATCTATATTAACCCAACTGATGAGAAGAAACGTTCTGATCTGGAAGATGCTACAAGAGTTCATCTGACGATCAGCACTGAAGATTTCCGGGGCGGTGTCCGTGCTGTCATCCGTTCCCGCAACATTTTGATCGATAATTCTTTCAGCACACAGCTGAAAGAACAGTATGACAAATTTGTATTTTTAGGAGGTGACGGCATTGCTTAAGACAGCGAAAATTTACGGCATCAATGGTCCCGTCATTTATCTGAAAGGCAACACAGGATTTCGTATGTCCGAGATGGTCTATGTCGGCAAGCAGAAGCTGGTCGGTGAAGTCATCGCACTGGATAAAGACATGACAACAGTTCAGGTTTATGAGGAGACAACCGGACTTCGCCCGGGCGAGGAAGTTATCGCCAGTGGAAGCCCTGTATCCGTAACACTTGCACCGGGTATCCTGAATAATATTTTTGACGGTATCGAACGCCCGCTGGAGAATATTGCAGAATCTTCAGGCGGTGCATTTATCACACGCGGTGTCAGTGTCGATTCTCTGGACCGCACAAAAAAATGGAAGACACATATCACTGTAAAGCAGGGAGATTATCTCCACGCCGGTGATATCATCGCAGAAGTTCCTGAGACACATGCGATCACACATAAATGTATGGTTCCTCCTGAAGTAGAAGGAACTGTTCTTGTCACTGTCGCAGATGGTGAATACACAATTGACGAACCTCTGGTTCGTCTGGAACTTCCTAACGGAGAGGAGAAAGAGCTGACTATGACTCAGCACTGGCCGATCCGTACTCCGAGACCGACTCATCATCGTTTCCCAGCATCTGTTCCGCTTGTTACCGGACAGCGTATCATCGATACCATGTTCCCGATCGCAAAAGGCGGTACTGCTGCCATCCCTGGAGGATTTGGAACCGGAAAGACAATGACACAGCATCAGATTGCGAAATGGGCTGATGCAGATATCATCATCTATATCGGATGCGGTGAACGTGGAAATGAGATGACTCAGGTTCTGGAAGAGTTCAGCGAACTGACCGATCCTCGTACCGGCAAGCCTCTGATGGACCGTACTACACTGATCGCCAATACTTCCAACATGCCTGTTGCCGCCCGTGAGGCCAGCATTTACACAGGTCTTACTCTTGCAGAATATTACCGTGATATGGGCTACGATGTAGCGATCATGGCGGACTCTACTTCCCGTTGGGCGGAGGCTCTTCGAGAGCTTTCCGGACGTCTGGAAGAGATGCCTGCCGAGGAAGGCTTCCCGGCTTACCTCGCATCTCGTCTGTCTGCGTTCTACGAGCGCGCCGGCATGATGCATAACCTGAACGGAACTGACGGTTCTGTCACGATCATCGGTGCAGTTTCCCCGCAGGGCGGTGACTTCTCCGAACCGGTCACACAGAACACCAAACGTTTCGTCCGCTGCTTCTGGGGACTGGATAAGAGTCTTGCCTACTCGAGACATTTCCCGGCGATCCACTGGCTGACCAGTTACAGTGAGTATCTGAATGACTTAAGCCATTGGTATCAGGACAATGTGTCTCCAAAATTCGTTGACTACCGCAACCGTCTGATGGCACTTTTGAATCAGGAAAGCAGTCTTCTTGAGATTGTAAAACTGATCGGAAGTGATGTACTCCCGGATGACCAGAAACTTGTCCTTGAGATTGCCCGTGTGATTCGTCTTGGTTTCCTGCAGCAAAATGCATTCCACCCGGATGACACCTGCGTTTCTATGGAAAAACAGTTCCTGATGATGGATACGATCCTGTACCTTTACAAGCAGGCACGTACCCTTGTCACAATGGGACATCCGATGTCCGTATTAAAATCTGAGAATATTTTCGATCGTGTCATTGCGATCAAATATGATGTTCCAAATAACCGCCCGGAAATGTTTGCACAGTATCACAGAGATATTGACGCTTTCTATCAGCACGTACTTGAGAAAAATGCATAAGGAGGGACCACTATCATGTCAATTGAATATCTTGGCTTAAGCAGTATCAACGGCCCTCTGATCGTGTTAGAGGGCGTACAGGACGCCTTTTACGATGAGATCGTTGAATTTGTCGTAGACGGCACAGAACGCAAAATAGGACGTATTGTAGAGATCTATGAAGACAAAGCAGTGATCCAGGTCTTCGAAGGTTCCGAAAATATGTCACTCAAAAATACACATACGAAACTGACCGGACACCCGATGGAGATTGCACTCTCCCCGGATATCCTTGGCCGTACCTTCAACGGTATCGGTCAGCCGATCGATGATCTCGGGCCGCTTGTCTCCACTTTAAAAAGAGATGTAAACGGACTTCCACTCAACCCGGTCCGCAGAGAATATCCAAGAAACTATATCCGTACCGGAATTTCCGCGATCGACGGACTGACAACTCTGATCCGCGGACAGAAGCTTCCGATTTTCTCCGGAAATGGACTTCCGCACGATCAGCTTGCTGCACAGATCGTAAAACAGGCCTCTCTTGGAAGTGATTCTGATGAAAAATTTGCAATCGTATTTGCTGCTATGGGAGTAAAACATGACGTTGCTGATTTCTTCCGTAACACATTTGAAGAAAGCGGTGTTGCCGATCACGTGGCAATGTTTTTGAACCTGGCAAATGACCCGGTTGTAGAACGTCTGATCACGCCAAAGGTTGCACTGACAGCTGCGGAGTATCTGGCTTTTGAACAAAATATGCATATCCTCGTTATCCTTACCGATATGACTTCTTTTGCTGAAGCCATGCGTGAGGTCTCTTCCTCAAAAGGAGAGATTCCCAGCCGTAAAGGATTCCCGGGATATCTGTACAGTGAACTGGCAACCATCTACGAGCGTGCCGGTATTGTACAAGGCGTAAACGGATCTGTAACACAGCTTCCAATTCTTACTATGCCAAATGACGATATCACCCACCCGATCCCTGACCTGACAGGATACATTACCGAAGGACAGATCGTACTTGACCGCCCGCTTCATGGACAGTCAATCTATCCTCCGATCAATATCCTGCCATCTCTTTCCCGTCTGATGAAGGACGGTATCGGAGAAGGTTTTACACGTGAAGATCATCAGGATCTTGCCAATCAGTTGTTCTCCGCTTATGCAAAGGTTGGAGATGCAAGAAATCTGGCTTCTGTTATCGGTGAAGATGAACTTTCACCACTGGATAAGAAATATCTGGAATTCGGAATCGACTTCGAACAACATTACATCGGACAGGGTGTTAATGAGAACCGTACAATGGAAGAGACTTTGGATCTGGGATGGAAACTTTTAGGAAAACTCCCTAGAGAAGAACTGGACCGTGTTGACACGAAGATTCTTGATAAATACTATAAACCTGCTGTAGAAGATTAGGGAAAGGAGGGAGCTTCATGGATCCACGTACATTTCCAACAAAAGGTAATCTGATGCTGGCCAAGAACTCTCTTGCACTTGCCCGGCAGGGTTATGATCTGATGGATAAGAAGCGTAACATCCTGATTCGTGAACTGATGGATCTGATTGAAGAAGCACGCACCATACAGGAAGAGATTGATTCAACATTTACTTATGCGTATCAATGTCTGCAGCGTGCTAATATCGAAAACGGTATCAGTATGGTAGAACAGCTTGCCTATACTGTACCGATTGAAAATTCTATCACGATCCAGACGCGAAGTATCATGGGAACCGAGATTCCTCATGTGAAATATATCCCGGACGCAGGTCAGCCGACCTATGCTTTCAGTACCACAAAGGAATCGATTGATATTGCCCGTGAGGCCTTCCGCAAGGTAAAGGACCTTACGATCAAGCTTTCCATGGTAGAAAACGCTGCTTACCGTCTTGCAAGTAATATTAAGAAGACGCAGAAACGAGCAAATGCACTTCAGAATATTACAATTCCAATGTATTCGAATTTGGTCTACTCGATCACCAATGCACTGGAAGAAAAAGAGCGTGAAGAGTTCACGCGTCTGAAAGTGATCAAGAGAATGAAAGAGAAAAAAGCCTCCGGTTAACTTCCGGGGGCTTTTCCTTACTGAAGGAGGAGTGTTATGAGTATCCCTAACTATTCATTATTCTACTGCTGCAATGATCTGATATTCTTTTTCAAAAGTCTCTCCGACCTCTACCTTATTAATTCCAGGCTTCTCAGAGATTTCTTTATCAAATCCAATATTATCGCATCTTCCCATCCATGGTTCCAGGCAGACAAACGGTGCGTCTTTTACGGACCAGATCCATAGCTTGGGAATCCTTCAGACTTAACTCCCACATACGGAGTTCCGTCTTTATGACAGATCCATGCTTCTTCAATCTGCGTATTATCAAAGATCAACGCATCATTTTCAAAAAGTTCTTCTGTCAACGGATATGTCTCTTCATTCAGTTTCATCTCATGCAGTTCCTCCGGATCAGGAGCCATTTCTTTCATATTGATCAAACAATACTTCAATTCATCTTTTCCAGGGAACTTCAGAATATAATCTGTCTTTCCTTCCTCGTTCTTTGCAAAGCGGAAGGCCGGATGCGCTCCGATTGTGAAATAAATTGTCTCATCAGACGGATTCTTTACTTCCCATTTTACATGGAGTACGTTTTTTTCCAGTGTGTAAGTAATGAAAAGTTCAAAATCAAATGGATAAACTTCCTTCATCTCTTCTGTTGATGTCAGAAGAAAGGTTGATGTTTCTTTGCCTGCATGAATACATTTGAACTCACTGTCTCTTGCAAATCCATGCTGTGATGTCGGATACTGTGTACCGTTGATCTTCACTGTGTTCTTATAGGTTTTTCCCACATTTGGAAATAACACCGGTGAATGACGTTTCCAAAATTGGGGTTCTGCATCCCAGAGAAGATCTGTACCTGTTTTCTTGTTATACAGTTTTGTCAGCTCCGCACCATGCTCTGCAATCTCTACGCTGAGCACATCATTCTCCATTTTAATCATGATTTTCTTCCTCCTTTATTCCCCTTTAATTTTTATCGGACTGTTCTACCTGTACGCAATTATCTACCAGATAGTCCAGTACTTTATCACGAAGGATTGCATCTTTCAGAACATCTTCTCCCACCTGCTCTTTGTAGGTATCCAGATCTGCTCCTGCCTTGTCCGCATACTCCTGCATTCCTTCTTCGTATTCCTTATCAGACGGTTCCAGTTTCTCTTTCTTTGCGATTAGTTTTACAGCCTCTTCAAGCTGCACAGCCTGTTTTGCGGATTCCTCAATTTTTTCGTTAAATTTATCTTCTGTCATATTCAGATAAGTTGTAATGAAATCATTCAGCTCTACTCCGTACATCTGTGCAATCTGTGTATAGTAGTCATTTGCCTGTTTCACCTGCTCGTCTACCGCACCGTCAGGATATTTATTTACCTCTATCTGATCCAGTAAAGCAGTCTGTACTTCTTGTTTCAACTGTGAATTACCTGAATCGTCCTGCTGCTCCTGAAGAGAATTTTTCACCTCTTCCTTGTATTCATCAACCGTCTTGCTGCTTTCACTATTATTCACAACCCACTCGTCTGTAAGCTCCGGTGCTACTTTCTGATAAATCTTATTCAATACAATGTGAAAATTCGCCGGTTTTCCCGCAAGATCCGCACTCGGATATCCCTCCGGAAACTGTACAGTGATATCAAATTCTTCACCTGTATTATGTCCCACGATCTGATCTTCAAATCCCTGGTAATCTCCGGATGCTCCGATAAATGAACCTGATCCAAGTTCCAAATCATATCCTGTAGCTGTGCCACCGTCAAATGCAGTTCCATCCATCGTGCCTGTATAATCAATATTTACCCAGTCTCCACTCTGTGCCGCGCGGTCTGTTACATCCTGTTCTGTCGCAGCAGCTTCCAGTCTGGACTGTACCTCCTGCTCTACAGAATCATCGGACACCTCGTTTTTGGCAACCTCTGTTACTTCAAGTCCTTTATATTTGTTCACTGTCACATAATCATTAGACAACTTACCACTTCCGCATCCTACTAAAGATGCTGTCATCAGAACCGCTGTAAGAACCGCAATCACTCTTTTTTTCATTTTCCTGTTTCTCCTCTTTTATAATCTCTTTTTTATTTTTTGTCTTATCCACTATAAAAGTGGTGACAGTAATCTGGAAAACTGTTCCTTGAACCGGATCAGTAAATTCCTCTCCTCATATATCTTTCGTGTCACCTGCGTACTCATTGTCATATCATTCTCAAAAGCTCTTTCCAGCCTCTGCACTGTACGCTCACTATAGATTGTTGCATTCACTTCAAAATTCAGGCCAAAACTTCGGATGTCCATATTCGCTGTACCTACACAGGCAACCATGCCATCTACTGATAATGTCTTTGCGTGAAGGAATCCATTATTATAGACATAACATTTTGCGCCTGCTGCAACCATCTCCCCAATATAAGAATAGGTTGCCCAGTAAACAAATGGATGATCTGGTTTGCATGGGATCATAATTCTGACATCTACCCCGGATCTGCTTGCAATCTTCAACGCATCCAGAATGGACGCATCCGGTATGAAATACGGTGTCTGTATATAGACATGATTTCTTGCACTGTGGATCAGATGAAGATAATTGTCATGGATTGTCTTCGTCTGTGAGTCCGGTCCACTTGAGATAATCTGTACCGGATCAAATCCATGCCTGTCATACTGCGGAATCTCAAACAAATGATCTTCCAAAAACAAGTTCTCATGAGCTGCATAATTCCAATCCAGGACAAACCTCACTGCAAGAGATGTGACCGCTGCACCTTCAATACACAAATGTGTATCTCTCCAATAACCAAACTTTTCGTCTTTTCCAATATATTCCCTGCCTACATTGAAACCACCAACAAAGCCAACCTTTCCATCAATCACGACAATCTTTCTGTGATTTCGATAATTCACACGCATCTGAAGCTGTCCCAGAATCGCCGGGAAGAATTCTGCGACCCGAATTCCTTCGCATTTCAGCCTGTCCCAATCTCTTTTGTGCATGGTACGACATCCCATACTGTCAAACAAAACTCTGACTTCTACACCTTCATGTGCTTTCTCGATCAATACCTTCTCTATATCCTGCCACACTTCATCGTTCCTGATAATATAATACTGTACATGGATATATTTCTTCGCACGTTTCATTTCCTCGATCAGTGCATGAAACTTCTCTTTACCATCTGTATAAATACGGATATCATTATTATCTGTCAGAACTGCCTGTCCAGCCTCCAGATTATACAGCACAAGATCCCGGAACCGGTTAAGTGCCGGACTCGTCATCTTCAGCTGCCTGTGATAAATGGTTTCCTCCTGCCTTCGCACAGCGTATTTCAGCTCACCTTCAATCTCCTTTGCCTTGAACATCTTATTCTTGTGATAATCCTGCCCTATGATCAGATATAGAATAAATCCGACAATCGGAATAAAATAAAGCAAAAGCAGCCAGGTCCATACTGCCTGCGGTGATCTTCTTTCAAAGAATACAATAATCAGAGATAAAAGAATATTAATGATAACGATATTCTTCATAATAAAATGAAAAACCATCACCACTGTGTTCCATATTGTCTCTGCCATTCAACTCTCCCTTTCTCTTAATCAACGTGAAAATATTATTGCTCACTATACCCCGTCACATTCTTCGGACAGCGCGTTACTGTTCTATCTTTCTGCAAACAATAATAAACCACCATAATACATAGTATACTCTGTTTACGTCTTAAAAGTAACCCCAAATTGTAAAATTGTCCCCTGTCTGCTTGCACTTTGTAATAAAGAATGTTACAATATTAAATGCGAATTAAGCGGAAAATAGTAAATAGGAGGGTTTTATCGTGAGTACACCTATGATAATCATGCTCATCGTCCTCGTAGTTCTCATCGGGGTTTGCGTAGCACTCTATTTCTTCGGAAAGAAAGCGCAGAAGAAGCAGGCTGAACAGCAGCAGCAGATGGACGCAGTTGCGCAGACCATCAGCATGCTCATTATTGATAAAAAGAAGATGAAGCTAAAAGATGCAGGACTCCCGGCCGTTGTTCTTGAGAATACACCAAAGTATTTAAGACGTTCTAAAGTACCGGTTGTAAAAGCAAAGGTTGGACCAAAGGTTATGACTCTGATGTGTGACGCAAAGGTTTTCGAAGTTCTTCCGGTGAAGAAAGAAGCGAAAGTCGTTGTAAGTGGTATCTATATCACAGGCATTAAGAGTGTCCGCGGTGGTCTTGATATTCCTGAGAAAAAGAAGAAAAAAAGATTTTTCTCAAAGAAAGAAAAATAAAAACATTAAAATAAGTTCAGTCAAACAATTCGACTGAACTTATTTTTTTAATTCTTTTTCTTTTGTTCTTTTCTCTCGGCCTCGTATTTCTTCAATTCCCTCAACGCCTGACCACCCATCAGATACAGGATCACTGTATTGAAGATCGTCATTAGTCCGATCCCGACATCACCTAGATCCCATACAAATGTATACGCTGCGATTCCTCCGATGAATAGCATCACAAGCGCAAGCACTTTATATGCTGTCTGGGACGCCCAGTTATCACCGAACAGATACGCCACATTACTTCTTGCATAAAACAGAATTCCAAGAAATGTAGAAAAGCTGAACAAGAACAGCATCACTGCGATAAAGATCACCCCTGCTTCTCCAAGATGATATCTCATCGCTGTCTGAAGCAGTTCCATTCCTGCAAGTCCCTCAATCTGATCCTGCGGAACAAGCAACATGATCATAGCTGTACAGCTACAGATCACAATTGTGTCGATAAATACGCCCAATGCCTGAACAAGTCCTGCCTTTACCGGGAGATCACACTCTGCCGCAGCTGCTGCACATGGGGCAGATCCTGAACCAGCTTCATTTGAGAATAATCCTCTCTTCACTCCGTTCATCAGAACGGCTCCAAAACCACCTGCTGCCACCTGACGGATTCCAAATGCTTCCTCAAAAATACGTGAGAACACCCCCGGTATGCTGGACAGATTCGTAAGGATTAAAAATACTGTGATCAGGAAATAACACACTGCCATGATCGGAACCATAACATCCAGAACCTTTACTGTTGCATTCTTTCGAAGCACGATCGCTGCTGCCAGAACCACCAAAATCACAGTTGTATAAAGCGGTGGGATAGAAAATGCATTTTCAAACGAAGACGTCACTGAATTACTGATCACCTGGCTAATACCACACCAACAGATTAATCCTGAAATTGCAAACAATACTGCGATCACTGAATATCTCTTTTTCTTTCCCTGATGTTCTTCCATGTAGTGATGGATATAATATGCCGGACCTCCGCGGTATCCTCCATACAACGGATCTTTTTCTTTATGAAGCTGTGCAAGTGTTGCCTCAACAAATGCTGTGGAAGAACCGATCAGTGCCGTGATCCACATCCAGAACACTGCTCCAGCTCCACCGGCTGAAATAGCTGCAACAACACCTACCAGATTCCCCATTCCCACACGGGTTGCTGTTGATACAATCAGAGTTTGAAAATTAGACAGCCCATCCTCTTTCCCTTTTTTACTATTCAACGATCTTACCATCTCCGGGAAAAGACGGATTGGAAGAAATCTCGTACAGATTGTGAAATAAATTCCTGTTGGAATCAACAGAATAATCAGAAGTGATATTCCCACACTTCCGCCGCCTGGAAGCGGTATCTGAAACAGATCGCCCCATAAAAACGAATATATTTTCTCAATCAGTGTTATTACCATTATCTTGTCCTCTCATTCTTATCTTTTTCATTTTTCCGCCTGCTTATCCTAAAATGCCTCGGCGTTCTTGTAGCTTAACTAAGCACTGAAAACTTTCCACTGTCCTTGGAAACAATATTCATCCGTATCTTACAGTCTGCCATCGGTTCATGATTTACGTCCAATTCATAATCAATCTGAACCGCTATCTTATCTTCTTCAAAATCAACCTGAAGGTGTCTCGTATTCACTCCGATCAGCATCTGTCCATAAGGCGTCTTATAAAATGTCTGATTCTTTTTATTTTTCTCAAAGATCATATGAGAGTTTGAAAGACCGCTTTTCACGATCTCTACACATTCCTCTCCGTTAATCTTAATTCTGTTCTTGATCACTCCGGAAGTTCCTTCTACAACTTCCTCGTAGACAATATAATGTTTTCCATTCTTCAAATAATATGTTGCAGGTGTTACAACTTCAATCGCTTCGTTCTCATCTTCCTCTATCTCCGGAGCAACTGCCACAATCTCCTCATGCATTCCGGAAATGCTTACCAGTACATCTTTTGTCATAAATGAATTCTCCATAGAAAAGAATCAGGAAGATTTCGTTCCGTCAGTCTTTCCGCAACCAACGTACAAGCACGAAATAACTTTCCTGATTCAGAATCACTAATTAATACTCTTCAATATTTACTACATTTGTTGTCGGAACATCAAAAGGCATCACAGTATTCGCAAACTTTCTGAACTTCTCAGCTGCATCACTGACATAGAAAGAATACTCACTATGGTGTTCTGTCGTTTCATCATTTGCCATCTCTTTCTCTTCCAACAATCGTTTCAGATCCATCGCTGTCTCATATGCCGGATTCACGATCTGGATCCTGTCACCCATATATTCTCTGATCTTGGATCTCAGAAGCGGATAATGCGTACATCCAAGGATCATCGCATCAATATCTGTATTACGCATGGATTCAAGATAATATTCTATGATCTGTTTTGTCACAATATGTTCTTTGAACCCTTCCTCAACCAGTGGCACAAAAAGTGGACATGCTTTCTCAATCACTTCAATCTTAGGATTCATTCCCTGAATCACTTTCGTATACATTCCACTCTGAACCGTTGCTTCAGTACCTACCACACCGACTTTCCCATTCGTTGTAGCTTCTACTGCTGCTCTCGCTCCCGGAATGACTACTCCTATAATCGGAAGATCAAACTCATCCTTCACTGCATCCAATGCAAGTGCACTCGCTGTATTACATGCGATCACAATTGCTTTCACCTGTTTCGTCCTCAGGAAACGGATAATCTGTTCTGAAAAACGAATGATCGTATTCTGTGATTTACTTCCATATGGAACACGCGCCGTATCCCCAAAATAAACAATGTCTCATACGGCAATTGTCTTGATATCTCCCTCGCTACCGTCAGTCCTCCGACTCCTGAATCAAACACCCCGATCGGTGCCATCTTTTTATTCTTCATGTCCGTCAAAGTTCTCCCCTTAATCTATCCTTATCAGTTATTTTTATCTTATCGCAGATACACAATTCAGCCATGTAACCTTCTTACAAAGGCTGCATGGCTGAATGTTATATTTCATTACCAGTCATCTGGTAACCATTGCTATTCTATTATAATAACTCAAAGTGATATTTGCAATGCTATTTCACATTTTTACAGAGCAAGAGTCTTAGCTACATCATACTGATATGCAGGAATTGTCTTCTTCATAGCAAGTGCTTCTTCAATATCAAAATCAATAAACTGTCCGTTCTTGTATCCTACGACACGGTTTGTCTTTCCTTTGCAAAGAAGATCAACTGCTATAGCTCCCATTGTAGAAGCATATACTCTGTCTTTACATGTCGGGCTTCCACCACGCTGCATGTGTCCAAGAATTGTTGCTCTTGTCTCAATTCCTGTAGCTTCCTCGATTCTCTTTGCCATATTGATAGAATCTCCAACACCCTCTGCGTTGATGATGATGTAGTTCTTTTTACCACGTTTCTTATTTGCAAGAATATCTTCGATCAATGCCTGCTCATCATAATCTTTTTCCTCAGGCATAAGAATCTTCTCAGCTCCGTTAGCAATACCACACCACAGTGCAAGATATCCTGCGTCACGTCCCATAACCTCGATGATACTACATCTTTCATGAGATGTTGAAGTATCACGAACCTTATCAATTGCTTCCATCGCTGTGTTAACAGCTGTGTCAAATCCGATTGTGTAGTCTGTACATGCAATATCAAGGTCGATTGTTCCTGGAATGCCAATTGTATTTACACCAAGGTTTGCCAGTTTCTGAGCTCCTGCGAAAGATCCGTCTCCACCGATTACTACCAGTCCATCGATTCCGTACTTCTTACAGATTGCAGCTGCCTTCTGCTGACCTTCTTCTGTACGCATTGTCTTACAACGGGCTGTCTGAAGAACTGTACCTCCACGCTCAATGATATCAGACACGTCACGCGCTGACATATCAATGATTTCTTCCTTCAGAAGTCCATGATAACCTCTGCGGATTCCGCGGACTTTAAGTCCTTTTGCAAGTGCACGTCTTACTACCGCACGGATTGCTGCGTTCATTCCCGGAGCATCTCCTCCACTTGTCAGGATACCGATTGTACGGATGCTGTCTTCGATTTCATCAAGATATTTTTCCTTGTCGACTTTTTTATTTTCTGCCATGTTTTAGTCCACCCTTTCTCTGAAATGTCTGATTACTGCCAAAACCAATCATTGTCAATTTTTTATCAACTCCGCCAATATTCTACCTTATTTAGAATATGTTTTCAATAGGTTTTTCCACTACTTTTACTCGCTTCTCTCCAAAATGATTCATCAATCTGCTTAAAATTTGTTCATTTATACCGATATTCCTATTTTTCGGCAGTCTTTTCACCACACGTTCCTTTGCACAATAGATTACAACTTCATCATTTCCATCAGAATCCGCCAGATAGCCATAGACGATCTGCTCCTGATCTAAGAACGTTTCTTTATCCGGGAACTGAATCCATAGCTCTTTCTTTGTCTGCTCAAACGGAATGATTTTTTCGCAGATCAGCTTGCTCGGCTTATCATCTTCTTCCGAAACTCTTCCGCGAACAAATACCTTACTGTCTGCTTCCAGATAATCTCTATTCTTCTCATAATCTCGCGGGAACACAACAACCTCCACTGTTCCCAAAAGGTCTTCTATCGTGATAAAGGCCATCATCTGATTCGTCTTTGTATGCTTTATGTTCTTCTCTGTGATCATTCCACCAATAATTTCTTTCGCTCCATCATGCACTTTTGTGTGACCGGTCTCTTCATCCAGCTGAAAGTCCGCCGTTGTCGCAGAAATGGATTTCTTCCACTTCTCCTCATACGCCTCAAGCGGATGTCCACTGACATAGATTCCAAGCACTTCTTTTTCAAATGCGAGAAGTGTTTCTTTGGAGTATTCTCCCACATCAGGCATCCTGATCTGAAATTCTTCTTTCTGATCTTCACTCACCAGATCAAACAATGTCATCTGTCCAACCATAGAGTTCTTTTTTTCTTGAGTAACATGATCTACGATCTGTACATAGATACTCATGAACTGTTTTCTTGTTCCGCCAAGCGTATCCAGTGCCCCTGCCTTGATCAGGTTTTCTATCGTACGTTTATTTAATATGTTCCTTGCTGAAAGACGGGTAATGAAATCTTCCAGGTTCTGGAACAACCCAAGCTCTTCTCTGTCTTCCACGATTGCCTTGATCACCGGTCTTCCGATACTCTTAATCGCAGCAAGTCCATAACGGATATCCCCGCCATCTACAGAGAAATTTGCTTCACCTTTATTAATATCCGGCGGCAGGATCTTAATATTCATCTGACGACATGCATAAATATACTCCGACACCTTTGACGGGTTATCAATAACTGATGTCATAAGTGCTGCCATATATTCTACCGGGAAATAATATTTTAACCATGCAGTCTGATAAGAAACCACTGCATATGCAGCCGCATGAGACTTATTGAACGCATATTTTGCAAAATCGATCATTTCATCATAAATCTTATTTGCAGTCTGTTCATCAATTCCATTCTTTATACATCCCGGTACGCCTGTCTCTTCATCACCATAAATAAAGATCTTCCGTTCTTTCTCCATGACCGCAGCCTTTTTCTTTGACATTGCACGGCGCAGAAGATCGCTTCGTCCCAGTGAATATCCGGCAAGATCTCGTACGATCTGCATAACCTGCTCCTGATAGACAATACATCCATAAGTAGGGGCAAGGATCGGCTCCAGTTGTGGGCAATCATATGTGATAGAAGAACTGTCATTCTTTCCTCGGATATACTGCGGAATGAAATCCATCGGGCCAGGACGATACAGCGAAATTCCGGCAATAACATCTTCCAGGTTATGCGGCTTCAGTTCCTTCATGAACCCTTTCATTCCAGCACTCTCAAGCTGGAACACACCATCTGTCTTACCGGTTCCGATATAATCCAGCACCTTTTGATCATTGTAATCTATCTGATTGATATTCAGTTCCGGCTGCTTTCTTCTTGCAAGCAGCACTGCATTCTGTATCACAGTCAATGTACGAAGACCCAGGAAGTCCATTTTCAGAAGTCCAAGTTCCTCAAGTGTTGTCATAATAAACTGCGTTGTGATTGTTCCGTCTGCTGCCCTTGAAAGCGGTACATACTCATCTACAGGCTTCTGACAGATTACAACACCGGCAGCATGCATGGAGCAGTGTCTTGGAAGTCCTTCCAAACGCTTCGCCATATCGATCAGATTTGTCACCGTCTCATCCGTATCATATAACTTTTTCAGATCCGGATTCATTTTCAGAGCTTTATCAATTGTGATTCCAAGCTCCTGCGGAATCATTTTGGAAATAGAATCCACATAAGCATATGGCAGATCCATTACACGTCCAACATCACGGATCACACCTCGTGCTGCCAGGGTACCGAATGTAACGATCTGAGCCACACAGTCTTTTCCATATTTTCTTGTAACGTAATCAATAACCTCCTGACGTCTCTCATAACAGAAGTCAACGTCGATATCGGGCATGGACACACGTTCCGGATTCAGGAAACGTTCAAACAGCAGCTGATAGCGGATCGGGTCAATCGTAGTAATCTCAAGACAATAGGACACGATACTTCCTGCGGCTGATCCACGTCCCGGCCCTACTGAGATTCCGTGATCTTTTGCGTATTTAATAAAATCCCACACGATCAGGAAATAGTCTACATAACCCATCTGATGGATTGTTTCCAATTCATAAGACAAACGATCTTTCAATTCTTCCGAAGGATCACCGTAACGCTTTTCCAATCCCTCATAGCAAAGCTTCTGCAGATATTCCCAGGAAGTATAACCATCCGGCACATCATATTTCGGAAGTTTTGTCACACCAAATTCAATCTCGACATGACATCGGTCCGCAATCTTCTGTGTATTTTCCAACGCCTGTTTCGCATAAGGGAACAGACGCAGCATCTCTTCTTCTGACTTCACATAATACTGTCCGCCGTCATACCGCATACGATTCTCATCTGAAAGCTTCTTTCCGGTCTGAATACAAAGTAGAATATCATGTGGCTTCGCATCTTCTGCATATGTATAATGAATATCATTCGTAGCAACCAGCTCAATTCCTGTCTCTTCAGACATTTTGAATAGCTGTTGATTGACAAGTCCCTGCTCCGGTATGCCATGATCCTGCAACTCCAGGAAGAAATTCCCTTCGCCAAAAATTTCCTGATACTCTAAGGCTGTCTTCTTCGCCTCTTCATATAATCCCTTCGTCAGGAATCTTGCCACCTCACCTGCCAGGCAGGCACTTAAAGCAATGATACCTTTATGGTACTTGCGCAGAAGTTCCTTGTCCACTCGCGGTTTATAGTAATAACCTTCCACAAATCCCTTCGAAACAATCTTCGTCAGATTCGCATATCCTTCCTCATTTTCTGCCAGAAGCACAAGATGATAATATCTGTCATCTCCTCCTGTGATCTCGCGATCAAAACGAGAATTCGGAGCCACATACACTTCACATCCAAGGATTGGATTGATTCCCTGCTTCTTGGCTTCCCGATAGAAATCGATCACACCATACATAACACCGTGATCTGTAATTGCCGCACTGTTCATCCCAAGTTCTTTGACCCTGGACACGTATTCTTTTATCTTATTCGATCCATCCAGCAGACTAAATTCTGTATGGACATGCAAATGTACAAAACTCATAGTTCACCTCAATGATCAAATTTTAACTAAGAAAAGGGAAGGCTCTGACTTGATACACAGGTCAGAATCCCTTCCCTTTATTTTACACTCTTTATGGAAATTTTAAAATGTTAAATCTTATTTATTTCCACCATCCATCATAAACTGGATCAGCTTATCTGTATCTTCTTTCTCATAAGCGATAACTTCCAGCTCCGGAATCTCTCCGTTAGAGAAGATATTAGCCATAGATACATACTGGGAAAGTTTAGACTTCAGGTTCAGTCTGTCTCCCTCACCTGTTACTAACTCTACTCTTCCTTTACAGGAATCTACTACCTTAAAGAATCCTTCAACATCTGCAATATTCTGAACTTTCATTCTAAATACCCCTTTCTTTTAACAATTTAATTATAACTTTTCTTCTTAAATTCATCTGGGAATGATATTACCTATCATTTTCTCATTCCTAATGTTATTATAACGTATTTAAAGCATATTACAAGTAGGAAGAATCACTATTTTTTTTATTTTCAGCATATAGAATCTCACACTTTTTTCTATTTGAAACAACACTTCCTACAAGTCATAGTCACTTTCTCTAACACGTAACGGTTCGCATACAGATTGCTTTTACAAACTATAAATACCATCCTCTTTGATCACGATTTTCTTCTGTTTTAAAAGTCTTCCAACTGCACGTTTGAACGCAGCTTTGCTCATTCCCATCTCTGCTTTGAT
Source organism: Ruminococcus sp. OM04-4AA (assembly GCF_003462585.1). Classification (NCBI taxonomy): domain Bacteria; kingdom Bacillati; phylum Bacillota; class Clostridia; order Eubacteriales; family Oscillospiraceae; genus Ruminococcus; species Ruminococcus sp. OM04-4AA. Next base: position 23,046 of record NZ_QTZH01000023.1, read on the forward strand.
GCGCTCCGGATCTGCTTTATCTGTGAATGGAAGTTTACCCCCACAAGTCTCAATGCATTCCAGAATCAGTTCTGCATCTTTATCCATCTGCTCCGGAATCTTGCCACGGACACTTAGATCCAGTTTTCCATCCTCTTTGACTGCTGCCACACGTGCTTCAATCTCCTGTCCCGGATACATTCTTCCATACATCTCTCTCTTCGGAATCAATGCAGAATACAGATTATCTACTGCCACGAAAGCTCCCAGATCACGATTCACCTCATAAACTGTTCCGGTTACAATATCATCCTTTTTATAAGGAGAGTCTGTCTGCAGAAGATGATAGATCTTCATTGTCGCACAAAGTCTCTCGCTCTTATCTACATAAAGACTTACTAGACAGCGGTCGCCCTTCTCTACCTTCTCTGTCTGTTCCTTAAATGGAAGGAACAGGTCCTTCTCAAGTCCCCAGTCAAGAAAAGCACCCATTCTGCCCACATCTGCTACTGTCAGGACAGCCAGCTGTCCAAGAGTGATCTTTGGCTCGTTCGTTGTTGCGATCATACGATCGGAAGAATCTTTATAGAGGAATACCTCGATCGGATCTCCCAGTTCGATTCCGTCCGGAACCTGTTTCTTTGGAAGAAGGACACGCTCCTCGTCACTTCCAAGATATACTCCAAAATCTACCAGCTTTACTACCGTAAGTACCTGTTTTACTCCTAATCTCATCTTTTCTCCATTCTGCCGCTGGCTTACGCGGCCCATTTTTTAATTCGTATTTATATATGCTTTCATATACCTTAATGTATTTTCTATCCCGTTGTCAATCAAATCTCATCATTTTCAGCTTTGAAAGGTAATTTTATTTTACAGTTTGATATTTTCTTAACATCTTTTTACTATGAATTGATTTACTTTTCTGAATTATGTATAATTACATCAATGTAAGAGCAATTGAAAAGAGAGGATATCAATATGAGTGCACAAAATCTTACTTTATTGACAGACCTGTATGAGCTTACTATGATGCAGGGATATTTTGAAACACAGGAAAATCAGACCGTTGTATTCGACGTTTTCTTCCGTGATAATCCAAACAAAGGCGGATATTCCGTCATGGCAGGACTGGATCAGGTCATTGACTATATTAAAAATCTGAATTTTTCTTATGAAGATGTTGATTATTTAAGAGGGCTCGGATTGTTCAGTGAGGATTTTCTTCATTATCTGAGCGGATTTCATTTTAGCGGAGACATTTATGCGATCCCGGAGGGAAGCGTCATCTTCCCAAGAGAACCACTTCTGAAAGTCGTAGCTCCGATCATGGAGGCTCAGCTTGTTGAGACAGCAATCCTTACAATTCTGAATCATCAGTGTCTGATCGCTACGAAAGCTTCCCGTGTTGTTTATGCAGCACAAGGAGACGGTATCATGGAGTTCGGACTTCGCCGCGCCCAGGGACCGGATGCGGGATTGTACGGAGCAAGAGCTGCTGTGATCGGTGGATGCGTCGGAACTTCCAATGTACTCGCCGGCGAAATGTTTGATGTGCCGGTTATGGGAACGCATGCACACAGTTGGATCATGACTTTCAAAGATGAATATACTGCATTCAAAGAATATGCAAGATTGTATCCTGATGCATGTACACTGCTTGTCGATACTTATGACACATTGAAATCCGGTGTTCCGAATGCGATCCGTGTCTTCACAGAGATGCGCGAAGCAGGCATCAAACCGAAGAGTTACGGTATCCGCCTTGACTCCGGTGATCTCGCTTACCTTTCTAAAAAGGCGCGTAAGATGCTGGATGACGCCGGATTCCAGGATGCTGTCATTGCCGCTTCCAACGACCTGGATGAATTTCTGATCCACGATCTCAAGATGCAGGGCGCCACCATTACTTCCTGGGGTGTCGGAACAAATCTTATTACATCAAAAGACTGCCCATCCTTTGGCGGTGTTTATAAACTGGCTGCTATTCAAAACGCAGATGGAGAATTCCAGCCGAAGATCAAGATTTCTGAGAATATTGAGAAGATCACTAATCCGGGAAATAAAACCATTTATCGTGTTTACGACAAAGAGACTGGTATGCTGCGTGCCGATCTGATCTGCTTTGCTGATGAGGCATTTAATACAGAGGAAGAGCTTCTTCTCTTTGACCCAAATGCTACATGGAAGAAAACACTTCTTCCGGGTGGAACCTACACAATGCGTGAACTGCTTGTCCCAATCTTCCAGCATGGAGAATGTAAGTATGAGTCCCCATCTGTAAAGGAGATTGCAGAATTCTGCCGTCAGGAAAAAGAGACGCTTTGGGATGAGACAAAACGTCTCTTCAATCCACATAAGGTATATGTGGATCTTTCCCAAAAACTGTACGATACAAAAACCAAGCTGCTGAATGAAGCACATCATTAATTACTGTCACCATATGATGAAATGGAGTTTTAATTATTATGAAATACCAAGTGATTGTACTTGATCTAGACGGTACACTGACCAATTCAAAAAAAGAAATAACGCCCCCTACAAGGGACGCTCTGATTGAAATTCAACAGAATGGAAAAAAAGTAGTCCTCGCCAGCGGTCGCCCGATCAACGGTGTCGCACCTCTGGCAGAGGAATTATATCTAAAAGAATACGGCGGATTCATGCTCTCCTTTAACGGTGCGAGAATCACCCGCTGTTCTGACAATGCAATTATTTATAATAAGGTTATCCCACAGGAAGTCATCCGTCCGATTTACGAGGCGGTAAAAGAATATCCTGGATTGGATCTTATCTCTTATACGGATAAAGTAATCCTCTCCGGTATTAAAAGTAATGAATACACTGAGAAAGAAGCCGCCATCAACAGCATGGATATCTGTCCGGTTGAGGACTTCCCTGCCGCACTTGATTTCCCGGTCAATAAAATGCTTATCCCAGGTGAACCTTCCATCCTGGAAGACCTGATGCCGAAGCTGCAGAAACAATACCACGGGCTGCTCAACATCTACCGTTCTGAGCCATTCTTCTTAGAGATCATGCCTCAGAATATCGATAAAGCACACTCTCTGCAGAAGCTTCTGAACAGTATCGGTCTCACTGCCGATTCCATGATCTGCTGCGGCGACGGCTTCAATGATCTGTCCATGATCGAATATGCCGGTCTTGGTGTAGCAATGGAGAATGCCCAGCCGGTCGTCAAAGAATCTGCTGACTTTATCACAAAGTCGAATGATGAGGACGGGATTCTTCACGTTGTAAATCTCTACATGAGAGATTAGGCCTTCTCTCCGGAAGCTGCGCAAGAATCACAGCCGCAAATACAAGGGCACATCCAAAAAGTTCCCTTGGAGACAAAGTTTCTCCAAGAATCACCCAGCCTGCAAGTACTGAAAATACAGACTCAAGACTTAACAGCAGAGATGCAACTGTCGGGTCTGTATTTTTTTGTGCAACAATCTGCAAAGTATATCCTACTCCACAAGACATGATTCCTGCATAAGCAATTGGCTTCCATGCCTGCAATATAGAATAAAGTTCCGGGTGCTCAAATAAAATTGTCGGTATCATACATAAGATTCCACAAACAAAAAACTGAATACAGGACATCTTCACTCCGTCTGCTTTTGGTGAAAAATGATCGATCACAAGAATATGGAATGAAAAAGCAACAGAACCCAGTAAAATATAAAAATCTCCTTTTGCAATGGATAGTCCTGATGTCATACACAGAAAATACATTCCGATCACTGCAAGTACCACACCAATCCATACTTTAATTCCGGCCTTTTTGCCAACGGTCAGCCCCAGGATTGGAACAATCAGAATATATAATGCCGTGATAAATCCTGCTTTTCCCGCCGTTGTATATTGTATTCCAATCTGTTGCAGGGAACTTCCCAGCATAAGAAAAAATCCACAACAAACACCACCAATGATAAGTGTTTTCTTATTTTGTACAACTTCTTTTCCTTGTGATACCTCCTTCTTTTTCTTCTTATCCAATACATAAATCACCGGAATCAATACGATTCCACCAAGTATACTTCTGGCACAGTTAAATGTGAACGGACCAATATAGTCCATCCCAGCACTTTGTGCAACAAATGCAGCTCCCCAAATGAGCGCGATTATCAAAAGTATTAAATTGTTTGCATACCTCTTTTTCAATTTTTTTACCTCTTTTACAATTTTTAGCCACTCTCTAGTATACAAAAAAATCTGCCGATTGGCAGATTTTTTGATTTTTTCTTATTATTTTTCTTAATAGTGCATAATCACCGGATCTCCAACCTGGATCAACTCATACAATTTCCCGGCATCCGAATAACTCATATTGATACATCCATGAGAACCTCTGTAGGTATATACATTTCCTCCAAAACTACTCTGCCATGTTGCATCATGAAAACCAACACCGGAATACGTTACACGCATCCAATATTTTACAGGAGTTTCATACTCTCTTGTTCCATCCGGTCTTAAATTACCGCGCAGTACTTTATTCTGCATTCGTTCCAAAATCGTATAAACTCCTGCCGGAGTACTTCTTCCGCCTTTCGGAAGTCCGGTCACTACATCTGCTGACATCAAAACTTCTCCGTCTTTGACATACCACATTTTCTGATTCGTCAGATCGACTTCTGCATAAGTGGAGCCCCAATCCTGCGCACCATGCGATGCCGCAGTCTTTCCTTTCACATAAACCGGCTCTCGACTTATTGTTTCTCCGCTTTCAACATTCGCAAGAAGTGTCTCATACTCTGCCTTTTCATTAATCTCCCAACCGTAAGTTCCACCGGAAACTTCGGCTGCTCTTCCATCCGGTGTAGTGAATTGTCTGGTCTTTCCTGCAGTATCATACTGCTGCGCAAACTGTGTCACCCATTCCTGTATAAGTTCCGGGTGAAATGTCACCACATAATTCTCATCTGCTGTCACCCACTGTGAAATAACGGTTTTATCAACCACAACCGGTGTATCAAGTCCCATCTCATAAGTTACACTCGCATTCAGGTATGCATTCATCGCATCGCACGCCTGCTGAACTTCCGGTGATTCTTTTGTATATAGCGGCTGTACATAACATCCTGCTTCATCAAGATCCAACTGCTCTTGCAGTCCCTCTATCGCTTGGACTACCGCTTTCTTCAATGCATCTGCATCTATTGCTGTCCCTTCCGTAATGTCTCCCGGAACAAACTTTTCTCCGTCAAACACCGGCATAGAAGATATCGGCTGCACCTGTTCTGTTGTCACAGCTGTCAGACTTGCAATCTTCGCATCTAATGCATTCCCATCATAATCCGCACTTGCCGTGATGGACAATCCTTTTCCCTCTCCCGACCATGCTGCCGGCCACAGAAAAACGGACTGCTCCTTTAATAATTTATCTATCGCTCCATTTTCTTTATATTCAACAGAGATCTCTTTTCCTGTAATGCTATCAGAAAGTCCCGCATGTTCTGTAATCTTCAATTCATACTTCTTAACTTCTGATTTTAGATAATCCGCCACATCTTCTTCCTTAGCATATGAAAAATCTTTCCCGTTAACCTTTGTATTTGGAAGAAAATGACTCATAAAATACAAAGCGGTTCCTATGTACCCTAAAACCAAGATTCCTGCAACTATTCCAAGGCTGATCCATAACCATTTTTTCTTGTTGTCTCCCATCAAACACGTTCTCCTTTGTAATTCCTTCTTTCTAATCAATCAGATCATTCTGAAATCTCGACAAATGCTCATACGGCAAGATCAGTCTTCCTCGAAACAATCCACACCCGTCATTGATCAAACTGTTATTCATCGCTGCAAACATATTTACATCCAGCTTCGCCAGATCCAATCCCAACAGCTTCATTCCGCGCTCATACGCCTCATCAAAATAAATGCACTCACCTCTTGGAATCGCATTTCTTCTGGCGCGCTCTTTCTCTTGTTTTTTCTCATATCCCAGATGGTTTGCCGGCCCAATCTCTGCAATATCATCCATTTGCTTTGTACGGATCTGAACCTCAATATAACTTCTTGAACAGTTATCATAGAATGTAATGTGCAGTGACTGGTATTCATCCGGCTGGCTGTCTGAAATATAGTCTCTGTAATATGGTCTGACATTGTCATCCATGAGTGGGGAATGACTTTCCATCACACCATTTGCTGGCTCCGCTGTAAACCCTCTTTCCTCAAGAAAGCCCGGTAGTACATTCGCTATCCCGTACAGACATTCCAGTTCTGCGATCTGACGCTCTTCTTCATTTTCATAATGACATTTTGGCATAGAAATCACGATCCGGTATGCGATCAGATCACGAAAACAGCTAAGACTGCTCTTTAACTCTGCCGTTGTCGGATACTTTCCATACTCTTCGTAATAATCTGAAATATACTTAACAATATAACCATTAAATTTCTCTTCCGCACGGATCAAAGACTTGATTCTTCCTTTTACTGTAAATGCAAGATATGGATATTCTTTTGTCATATATTTATAAAATTCCCGTATCTGCTGTGACTGGGTCGTAAGGAATTCATTATGTTCCAGAAGTTCTCTGATCTGAATCAGGAAATTACAATGTATCAGGTCAATTTCATTTTTTGTTTTTCGCGCATCTTCTCTTAAATCTGTAATGTAATTCTGCAACACTCTGAAAATAGTATCGCCGGAGTACAGGTAATCATTTAAAGTTATCATAAGTTCTCCCTCCACGGAACTGTATATCTATATTTTTCATTGCTTATCTCTTGTCCGACCGCCAAATACGGAAGCAGACTGTAGTTCTATTATAACAATCTGCGACGGTAATCGCCAGTCATGAAGCTTCAAATGATATTTTTCTTCATTTTTAGACAAATTATATAAATTTTGTCTAAAAACCTTGAATTTTTTATAAAGAATCCTATAATGTAGATAGGTTGAAAAAACGCTAACATTTAAATCTTCTGGAGGTGTTTGTATGATTAGTTTTATTATTTGTTTAGCGTTACTTATTGGCGGATATTTTGTTTATGGAAAGGTGGTTGAGAACACATTCGCACCTGACGACAGAGAAACTCCTGCTGTCAGAATCAATGACGGAGTAGATTATGTCGTTATGCCGCAATGGAAGTTATTCCTTGTGCAATTACTTAACATTGCCGGTCTGGGACCTATTTTTGGTGCCATGCAGGGTGCTTTATGGGGACCGGTCGTATTCCTTTGGATTACATTCGGTACAATTTTTGCCGGAGGTGTGCATGATTATTTCTCCGGTATGCTTTCTGAACGAAATGACGGAGCATCTATCTCTGAAGTATGCGGAATTTATCTTGGAAATGTTATGAAAAATGTAATGCGTGTATTCAGTGTAGTACTTCTGGTCATGGTCGGTACTGTATTTGCAGTAGGACCTGCCGGTCTGATCGTCACTTTGCTGGGGAACAAAGGTATCACCGGGCTTCTGGCAAACCCGGAATTCTGGCTTTGGATCATCCTGTTATACTATTTTATTGCAACCTTTATTTCTATTGATAAGATCATCGGACGAATCTACCCACTCTTTGGTATCTGTCTGATCATCATGGCTCTCGGTGTCATCATCGGTATTTTTACAAATCCTGATTATACGATTCCTGAAATTTGGAACCACTTTACAAATATGCATCCAGACGGAAAACCAATTTGGAGCTTCATGTTTATCACCGTAGCCTGCGGAGCTATTTCCGGATTCCATTCTACACAGTCCCCTCTGATGGCTCGTTGTATGAAATCTGAGAAACAGGGACATTTCGTATTCTACGGCGCAATGGTAGCAGAAGGTGTGATTGCACTGATCTGGGCAGCCGCAGGATGTGCACTTTACAAAGTGACAGGTGGTCTCAACACAGGTTTAAGCGAAGTTCTTGCTAACGGTCAGTCAGCCGCTATCTACGATGTGTGTATTAAGACAATGGGAAGCATCGGTGTAGCATTGGCAATGATCGGTGTTATCGTATGCCCGATTACTTCCGGAGACACTGCATTCAGAAGTGCCCGTCTTGTACTTGCAGACTGGTTCAAGATCGATCAGAATAAAATGCAGAAACGATTGGTTCTCTGTGTACCGCTTCTGGCAATCGGTGCTTTTGTAGGACATCTTGATTATGCCATTGTATGGAGATATTTCAGTTGGACAAACCAGACTCTGGCAATGATCGTTTTGTGGACAGCAAGCATGTACCTGTTCCGTGAGAAGAAGAATTACTGGATCACAGCGGTTCCTGCAACATTTATGAGCGCTGTTTCTATGACCTATTTCTTCTGTGCAGATGAATGTCTTGGACTCTCTACAGCAGTTGCTTATCCTGTAGGAATTATCCTGGCAGCATTGTTCCTTGGAATCTTTATCTGGGCAACAAGAAAACCTGCGAAAAAACAGGCTTAAGATTATAGAACTGTGAAAAGCAGACAGACATCCGGTTTTTCACAGTTCTTTTAAAATATGCAAATGAAATGAGATGATATTATGTTTAAACCACAACGACTTGGAACTGTAACACTCCCGGATGCTGAATTAACCACTGACAAAAAAAACTGCAAAAAAATAGGCCCTTGCGGTGTTGGGGAAAAAGCAATTTATTTAAACAGTTTTTATTTTGACAGACGTTATTACATACCCATTTCTTCCATAGAAAGAATATTTAAAAGAATTGCCATGAGCAAAGGTGGTTTTACAGGAAAAGGAGCATTTGGAACGTTATCCTATCTCGTAGTTGTATATGAAAATGGAAAAGAAAAACAATGTAACTTCAAACATGAAGAAGATGTGGATCGTCTTTTGGCTTATATTGAAGAAAGATTTCCTCAGATTCCGCTGCACAGCATAGAAGCCGAGCGAAAACTGGAAGAAAAAAGAAAATGGCTGGAAGAAAAGCAGCGCGAGCGCATTCTTCCGGGAGAAATCAAAAAGCGGCTTACCAAGCTTGAACGCGCAGAAAATTATCTTAAAAAGCAATCCGATTACTACATGGATCTGAGCCTGTCGGCGAAGAAAAAGAGAACCTATGACAGAAGCAATCCCGCTTATAAATGGGTCGCTCTTGCTGTTGTAATATTGGGCATCGGAGCATTCCTTTATGGAATCTACTCCCTTCTGACTCATGCCGGATTCGGTATGTATTTCCTGTTATTTGGATTGGCAGCAATTTTCCTGTTCGCAGGAGCGAATGTATTGCCAACCTCCAAAAACAATAAAAAATATATCGAAAATCAGCTGGAACGATCCATCCAGCAAATGGAAGCCTATATCCAGAAATATCCTGACTTTCCGGTTCCAGCACATTACGCACATCCGGTCGTATTAAAGAGAATGCAGGATATCATGAAGGATGGCCGTGCACAAACGATTCCCGAAGCACTCACGGTTTTAAAAGATGATTTGAAAGCTCTGAATTCTAATGTAACAGTTGAAAAAGAAGAGTATGATGAAATCGTTGCAATCAAGCCAATGTTTCTGGTAATGGATTATAAATAGTTTTTCACCTGATTTTTGCCCTCTCAAAAAGAATAGCAGCTGTTCTCACAACACACTTGTTAGACAGCTGCTATTCTTTTCCACATTCCTCTCATTTTATAAGAAAGTTATTCACATTTTACTCTTTAATTGTTCCCTTTTTTACATTTTCCTGGATAATCTGATCTACAACTTCAAATATTTTTTCCGATCCAAGTCTCGTCTTCCTCTGGCGACCATAAACCTGATCTGCACATACTCCATGCTCTTTCCAATCATTTCCACCATTGCTGTTATTCAGCATCAGCGGCTGTAGATTATCCATTGCATGTGCAAACTTAGATTCTGCTGTTTCAAATGCCTCGAACTCATCAAAAAGAGAAATCAGCTCTTGTTTCTGATCTTCCGGAAGGATTGAAAAAATTCTTTCCTTCGCCGCATCTTCTCTTGCTTTCTGAGTTTTCAAACCTTCTGTATCATATGCATACGTATCACCCGCATCGATCTCCACAATATCATGGATCAGACACATCAGCATTACCTTTGCAATGTCCACCGATTCGTTTGAATGCTCTCTGAAAAGATATGCCATGATCGCCATATGCCATGCATGTTCTGCATCGTTTTCCCGTCTGCCATGCTCTGAGAGATGTGTCTGTCTCAGAATATTTTTTTCCTTATCTATTTCCAATGCAAAATCAAGCTGTCGTTTCATCTTTCATCCATTTTTCTCTGTCTCCTTGTTCTAAACTTCATTACCTTAAGATGAAAATTAATTTGCTTTTCGTATTATTTTCATTCTCAGTTTTTATTTCAGTTCATCCAGGATAGATGCTCCGATCGTTCCCTCCGGCATCTTTACGTCGAAATTATCTGCAATTGTTGCACCGATCACTGCAAATGTATCTGAATCCGGCAGTTTTCCGTATCCTTCCATAGATGGAGAATAAGCGAAAAACGGAACCATTTCTCTTGTATGATCTGTTCCTGTATGTGTCGGATCATTTCCGTGATCTGCAGTAATGATCAGAAGATCATCCTCTCTCAATCCACCAAGAAATTCTCCTAATTTCACATCAAATCGTTCAAGTTCCTCTGCGTATCCCTTTACATTTCTGCGGTGTCCCCACAATGCATCAAAATCCACAAGATTTACAAAGCACAAGCCTTTGAAATCTCTCTTTGAAATTTCAATCGTCTGCTCCATTCCGTGAACGGAACTCTTAGATTTATTTGATTCTGTCAGACCTTCTCCATCGAAAATATCAAAGATCTTACCGACTGAGATCACATCATATCCTGCATCTTTGAGTGCATTAAGTGCTGTTCTTCCGTATGGTTTCAGCGCATAATCATGTCTGTTACTTGTACGCTTGAACTCACCTTTTTTCTTTCCAACATAAGGTCTTGCAATAACACGTCCGACTTTCCACTCATCTTTCATCGTAATATCACGTGCGATCTCACAGCAGCGGTAAAGTTCATCCAGTCCGAATGTCTCCTCATTTCCACAGATCTGCAATACAGAATCTGCAGATGTATAGACGATCATATGACCTGTTGCAATCTCTTCTTCTGCAAGTTCATCAAGAATCTCTGTTCCACTGGCACTCTTGTTTCCGATCACTTTATGTCCTGTTCTCTTTTCCAGTTCGTCAATCAATTCCTTTGGAAATCCCGTCTCTGTAAATGTCTTAAATGGCTTCGTGATATGAAGTCCCATCATCTCCCAGTGTCCGGTCATCGTATCCTTTCCGGTACTTGCTTCTTTCAGGAAAGAATAGTATCCCATCGGTCTTTCTACCGGTGCCACCTGTTTCAGTGGATGCAAATTGGCGATTCCAAGTTTCTGAAGATTCGGAATATGAAATTCATCCACGGACTCAGAAATATGTCCCATTGTGTCTGTTCCTGCATCTCCATACTCTGCAGCATCCGGCATTGCTCCTGCTCCGAATGAATCGATCACAATTGTAAAAATTCGATTATATTTTTTCATAAAAGTCACACCCCATTACATGTTTACAACGACCTTTGTAACAAGTTCCTTAAATGATTTTGCCACACGATCTGCTGTCTCCTGTACTTCCTTATGGTTCAATTCTACTTTTGAAATTCCCGCTGCCATATTTGTGATACAGGAAATTCCACAGATTTCCATTCCCATATGACGTGCCGCCATAGCTTCACATGCGGTACTCATTCCGACTGCATCTCCGCCCCAGCTCTGTGCAAGTCTTATTTCTGCCGGTGTCTCATAGTTCGGTCCTGTAAACTGAACGTAAACACCTTCCTGAATCTCAACGCCACACTCCGCTGCACACTTGCGGATCACATCCTGAAGACGCTTGCTATACACTTCGCTCATATCCGGGAATCTCGTTCCAAGTTCATCTATATTCGGTCCGATCAATGGGCTTGGAACTCCTGTTGTAATATGATCTGTGATCATCATGAAATCTCCGGCTTTATAAGATGGATTGCATCCACCTGCCGCATTTGTAAGAAGAATCTTCTTCGCCCCAAGCATTCCCATCAGACGTGTCGGAAGAACAACATCAGACATCTTATATCCCTCATAATAATGAACACGTCCCTGCATGATCACAACCGGTGTATCCTCTACATAACCAAATACAAAACGACCTTTATGTCCCTTTACTGTAGAAACCGGAAATCCTTCAATCTCTGTATAATCGATGGTCTGCTCAATCTTGATTCCATCTGCAAAATCTCCAAGTCCGGATCCGAGAATCAGTGCTACTTTTGGTTTAAAATCGACCTTCTTTCTTACACTTTCGAGACATGTAACTAATTTCTTATACACAATTTCCACACTCCTTTTCTTTGTTTTCTGAACTTGAAAACCGGTAACATTTCGTGTAAATACTTATGCGCCATAAACTTCTCTCATTATCCGATACAATTTATCTTTTACATAATCTTCCGCAAAAGCCACATCTGCTGCATTTTTCATCAAACACAGGATTTCATCATCTCGAATTCCGTATGTTTTCTGAATAAATTCCAGTTCCTTTGTCATGGTTGTATCACTGACGGTTCGATTATCTGTATTCACCGTTACTTTTAATCCACCATCCAAAAACTCTCTGATCGGATATTCCTCCGGCCCTGCTACTGCTTTCGTCTGCAGATTACTGATCGGACACATCTCAATTCCGATTCCTTTTCCGGCAAGTTCTTTAATCAGATCACTATGTCCTCTCATTGCGATTCCATGACCGATCCTTCCTGCACCGGCCTCCACAGAATCTATAATATTCTGAGCACTTCCACATTCTCCTGCATGGATTGTAAATGGCATTCCTATCTTATGGGTATTTTGAAAGAGATTTTTAAACTCTGACATAGGATAGGAGGCTTCCGCACCTGCAAGATCTGCTGCACACACTCCTGAGCCGAGATATTCTCTTGCTGTGCGGATCATGCGCCAGTTCATCTCTTCACTATGATGACGCATCGCACACACGATCAGACCAAACTCGATTCCGAAATCTTTTTTTCCTCTCTCTAGACCTTTTAAAACTGCTTCGATCACTTTATTGCAATTCATGTCTTCTGTCTCTGAAAGAAGCGGTGCAAAGCGAATCTCAGAATAAATGACATTCTCCTGTTTCATACTTCTAAGCACATCATAACCGGCTTCTTCAAGACCTTCTTCATCTTGTAAGCATTGCCCCGGCAGATCAAACTTTTCCAGGTATTCTGCAAGACTGGTACAGTCATTTGACACACTCAGTTCTTCTTTTCCCACCTGTCTTCCCAATCTCTTTTCCACAAACTCCCGACTCAGTGATCCATCCAGATGACAGTGCAATTCCACCTTTGGCAATTTTATAATATCTTCCTTTGTCATTGTTAAATCCCCCGTTACTGAAAACCTATAAAAAGTTATAAACTTCCATGTTTCATTCCTACTTCAACGAGTATGCTTTTGATGATATAAATATCTATCTACTCACAAGTTCTTGTACTCTCCATAGGCGTAAATTCCAGACTAACGTATCCGTACATATTTGCATTAACGTTTCAGTGTTAGCTTGCAAATCGTTCTCCATAAGCCTTAAGATTTATAGATGCCTGGAAATCTCTGTCAATCATATTCCCACATTCACATCTATAAAACCTGTCAGATAACTTCAAATCTTTTTTGATGTTTCCACAGCAACTGCAAAGCTTTGATGATGGATAAAACCGATCAGCCACAATAAGCTGGATCCCTTTATCATTGCATTTGTATTCAAGCTGTTTTCTAACCCTAAAAAATCCTTGTTCCTGTACTGCTTTGGATAAATGTCTATTTTTCATCATTCCGCTGACATTCAGATCTTCAATACAAATAAATCTTGGCTTTCGATTCACGATCTCAGATATGGTCTGATTCAAATAGTTTTTACGGATGTTTGTTAATCTGTGATTTCGTTTTAATAAAAGTTTTTCCTTTTTGATTACATTATTTGTTTTACAGTAACTTTCCCCTTTCTTATTTTTCTCGTAAGAACGAGAGATACTACGCTGTAATCTACGTTTCTGTTTTTCTAGTTTCTTTACTTTCTGACTCTTATTGATGTTCTTATACTTAACGGCATCAGAGCAGACAGCTAAGTCTTTAATTCCTAAGTCTATGCCAACTCCATCATCATTAAGTGTTTCCTTACAGTCAGGAAATTCTACACATACACTGATCCACCAGTTCAATCCATCAAAGGATATTCTCGGATTCATATATTTAACATCTGTTGGAATACCTCCATGTTCTGCAAGTCTTACCCAATTCTTTTTTTGCTTATTTGCTTTCCTGCTGGAAGAAAAACCTTCAAGCTTAACGTGGGTATTACTGAATTGTATCTTAACGTTGTCCTGATAGAACTTCGGCATTGATCTCTTTCTGGACTTGAATCTTGGGAATTTTTGCAAATCCTTGAAAAAGTTCTTATACGCAGTACAGGCATCTTTGATTGCCTGTTTGGTTACATTATTTGAAATATTTAATAACCATGCGTATTCATCAGAATGTCTAAGCTTTGTAAATTCTTTTCTGAGTTCTGAATCTGAAATGAATTTGCCACCTTTTTCGTAGCTTTCTTTTTCCCTGGCCAAAGCCCAGTTATAAGCAAATCTTGAAGCTCCTGCGTACTGAAACATCTTAGTTTTCTGTACGTTGTTTGGTATCAACATTACTTTTATGGCTTTTACCATCTGTTTCCTCCTGTATCAATTCTCGGATAAGTCTCTTAGCTTTGTTCGCTCGTTTTCCTTGTAATTTACAACTGAATACTGTGATTATTTGAACTAGATCTTCAACAAGTTCCTGCTGTTCAGATTTTTCAGTATTGTCAATAATCTCAATCTCACAATTATAAAGTGAAGCGATATATTCTATCAACTCAAAACCAAATCGCAATAGCCTATCTTTATATAAAACAACAACCTTTTCAACCTGATTTTGAGAGATTCGTCTGATCAATTCCTGAAGCCCTTTTTTCTTATAATCAATCCCAGAACCGATATCACTTATTATCTCAAACGGCTGCCCTTTTGCCAGAAGATATGTCTTGACATTATCAATCTGTCGTTCCAAATCTTCTTTTTGTTTATGGCTGAAAACGCAACAATATCCAATTGTAATGCGATTTTTAGGCTTTACATTTATTACTTGGTTGAGTTGCTCATCGGAATAATATCTATAGCCACTTACTGTAGTATGATGCGGATGAAGTTTTCCATTGGCATCCCAATTTCGTAATGTCTGAGCAGATACGCCTATAATTTTTGAAAATTCATGTATAGAATAATATTTACTCAAAGTATCAACTCCTTTCAATAATATTCCACTCTAATATCTTATAAAACTCAATACCGACTTATATGATTTTATAATTTATATCTAACTATTAATAACCTTCCTTTGTCAGCTTTTAATTCGTATAATATATCCTTTTCTTCACATTATACCAAATTTAATGGTCCAAACCCAAGAGGCATCAGCTCTTCTAAAGTATAAATTTCATATCGTTCTTTATCCACTGCAAGAATGATCTGAAATGTCTTCGGATCACAAAATTCCATCATAACCTGACGACACACACCGCAAGGTGCAGTGTATTCTGTCAGTTTTCCATCTTTACCTCCCACAATGCAGATTGCCCGGAACTCTCTGACTCCCTCGCTCACTGCCTTGAAAAAAGCAGTCCGCTCTGCACAGTTAGTCGGTGTATAGGATGCATTTTCTATATTGCATCCTGTAAAATCTCTCCGTTTTTCGCAAGAAGTGCCGCTCCAACTTTGAAATTCGAATATGGTGTATAGGAAAACTTAAGTTGCTCAATCGCTGTATCGATCAATTTCTCAACCATAACCTGTTCCATCACAGCCTCCTCTTTTCTTTCATATGCTACTACCAGTTTTCTTATTTATTTTCTTGGTCTGCTTTGATCAATTTACGAATTGCTTCAACGGCTACCTGGATTGCCATATCTGTATCATGAACAACTGGATTCGCAAGACCAAGTTTCTCTCTTTCCTGATTTGCAACAACAAGAAAACAAGAACCTGCTCTTGCTCTTAATTTAGATGCACAGATAAACATTGCTGCTGATTCCATCTCAGATGCGAGGCATCCCATCATCTTCCATGCTTCCCATTTATTGATAAGTTCATATCCTACCGGCATTTTCTCTGGCTCATGCTGTCCGTAAAATGCGTCTTTAGACTGAACAACACCTGTATAATGTGTGAAGTTTTTCTCTTTCGCTGCTGCAACCAATGCATTTGTAACATCAAGATCTGCTACTGCAGGATACTCGATCGGTGCATATTCTTTGGATGTTCCTTCCATACGGATCGCACCAGTTGCGATTACAACATTACCACTCTTAATCTCCGTCTGCATTCCTCCGCATGTTCCGATTCTTACGAAAGTATCTGCTCCACATTTATACAGCTCTTCCATAGCGATTGATGCAGACGGGCCACCGATACCTGTAGATGTAACGCTTACCTTTACTCCGTCCAGTGTTCCTGTATAAGTAATATACTCTCTGTTATCTGCTACCAAAACCGGATCATCAAAATACTGTGCGATCTTAACGCAGCGTTTTGGATCTCCCGGCATGATCACATAACGTCCAACTTCTCCTTTTGCTACCTGAATATGGTATTGTCTGCTCGGATCTTCTGAATAATTTTTCATAATTTTTCACCTCTCTACCACTTCATATCTTATGCCATTGAGGGCACAACTACCTTGAACAGTACCTGTAGAAATTCTTGACTTCTTTTAATATTACTTTACTCTAATATCTTGTAAAACTCAAGCTACCTATTCATTGCATGAAATAAAACTCGACAAACTTTCAATAATCTTGTTCGAAAGTCCCTTTTATTAAAAAAAGGGGTAGTCTCAAAACAAGAAACTCGTTATAATAGGGGGCAGAAAATGGATGGAGGAATTCAAAATGAATAATGTAATTGAGATGAAGCACCCACTGATTCAGCATAAGATTTCCCGATTAAGAGACAAAAATACAGGAACTGCTGAATTCCGTGCGCTGGTAGAAGAAATCGCTATGTTAATGGGATACGAGGCTTTAAAAGACCTTCCATTAGAAGATGTGGAAGTCGAAACACCGATTGAAAAATGTATGACACCACAGATTGCAGGTAGGAACTTTGCTATTGTACCAATCTTACGTGCCGGTCTTGGAATGGTAAGCGGTCTTCAGGCTTTAGTCCCAACTGCAAAGATTGGTCATATTGGTCTGTATCGTGATGAAGAGACACATGAACCACACGAATACTACTGCAAGCTGCCAAGCCCAATCTCTGAGCGTCTGATCGTTGTTACAGACCCTATGTTGGCTACAGGTGCTCTGCTGTTGCTGCTGTTGATTTTATCAAACAGCACGGTGGAAAGAAAATCAAATTCATGGCTATCATTGCTGCTCCAGAGGGAGTGGAACGTCTGATGGAAGCGCATCCGGATATTCAGCTGTACGTAGGACATATTGACAGAGAACTGAACAAAGATGCTTACATCTGTCCGGGACTTGGGGATGCCGGGGATCGTATTTTCGGAACAAAATAAATAGATTTTGCAAAATAAAAAAGATATCGAAGCACACTTTCATTTTCTGTGTGCCTCGATATCTTTTTTATCTGTCCCTGGCCGAACAGATCATTTGGCTTATATTTTATGGTATATTTTTACATGGCAGTAAAATTGGTTTAAATTCTTATTTAATAAAACTTACATGTTTGCAGATCTCTTCGATCGCTTTTTCTTTTCTCTCATTGAAGACTACTTTGTTCTCTTCAAACAGGTTGCGTCCCTCTGTGTCAATAGATACGATCAGTGGTCCGAACTCTTTTACGCGGCAGTGCACAGTGTCTCAGGCATTCCAAGGTCTCTCCACTGAGCATCAACGATTTCCTCAACTTCTGTTGCTGCAACAACAGCATTTCCTGCAGGGAATACGCAGTGGATTGCTCCGAATTCTTTACATGCACGCTCTGTGTTTTCTTTCATTCCACCTTTTCCGATGATTACACGGACACCGGACTCTTTTACAAATTCATACTCAAATTTTTCCATACGCATACTTGTTGTCGGTCCTACAGAAACCATTTCAAATTTGTCATTCTCAAGTGGTCTGATAATTGGGCCTGCGTGGAAGATTGCTGCATCTTTTACATCAACTGGAAGCTCACGTCCTTCTTCAACGAGTCTTCTGTGTGCAACGTCACGACAAGTTGTCATACTTCCGTTCAAATAAATGATATCTCCTGCATGAATATCTTTGAGATCCTCAGCTGAGACTGGTGTTGTTAAAATCTTTTTTCCATCTTTTATTTCCAACATTATAATGTCACCCCCGAATGTGTTGTGATTGTGTAGTTAAGGTCCTTATCAAAAACAATGTGTCCACGTCTGTGTGACCAGCATCCAACATTAACAGCAACTCCGATGGTGGATGGATGTCTTGCTGTATTCTCAATATGAACTCCCATAACAGAATACTTTCCGCCCATTCCCTGAGGTCCAAGTCCAATTGCATTAATTCCATCCTCAAGCAGTTTCTCCATAGATGCTGCACGTTCGTTTTCATTGTGGCTTCCAAGTGGTCTCATAAGAGCTTTCTTGGAAAGTAATGCTGCTGTCTCAACAGATGTAGCAACACCGACTCCGACAAGCAGCGGAGGACATGCATTCAGTCCGTAAGATGTCATAACATCAAGAACAAATTTTGTAACTCCTTCGTATCCTTCGCCCGGCATAAGAACCATAGCTTTTCCTGGCAGTGTACATCCGCCACCTGCCATGTATGTATAGATTTCGCACTGATCACTATCCGGTACGATATCCCAGAATACTGTCGGTGTTCCTTTTCCTACATTCTTTCCTGTGTTGTACTCATCAAATGTCTCAACACTATTATGACGAAGCGGAGCTTCAAATGTAGCTTTCACAACTGCTTCTTTTAAAAGTGCTTCCAGTTCTCCAATAAGTGGGAAGTTTGTTCCACATTTTACCCAGAACTGTAATACTCCTGTGTCCTGACAACTTGGTCTGTTCAGCTCTTTTGCAAGAACCTGGTTTTTCTGCATTGTCTGATAAATAACCTTTGAAAGCGGGCTGTCTTCTTTCTCTGCAAGCTCGTCAATCTTTGCTTTGATGTCATCCGGCAGTACTTTACCAATATAGGAAACAAAGTTCGCCATATAAGTAGTAAGCTGCTCTACCTGTGCTTTTTTATCCATTTTTAGGTCTCCTTTCATTACTGTTGCAATTTTCAGTAACTTTGATGATTAGGTTCGTTTATTGTTTTAATTGTTTCTTTTATATCTCAGTCCAACAACACTCATTCTTACGGGAAGAACGGAAATGCAATTGGAAGGATAATCATACTTACAACGGTTGCGATAATGATTAATGGAAATCCTGCTTTTACATAGTCCATAAACTTGTATCCGCCGGCTCCAACCACCATTGTATTTGCCGGCATTCCGATTGGTGTTGCATATGCGCAGGAGCCACCAATTACACATGCCATCAGCACAGCTCTTGGATCCGCTCCCATCCCCTGTGCGATTGAGAGACAGATTGGAACCATCAGTGCTGTTGTTGCTGTATTTGACATGAAGTTTGTCATGATACAACACAGCAGGAATACAACAAATGTCAGAATATATGGTGATGGGTTCGCACCCAACGCTCCGATTACTTTATTGGCGATCATTTCTCCAGCTCCTGTCTCCTGAAGAGCAGATGCGAGTGAAAGTGTTCCACCGAACAGGAAGATTGTCTTAAGATCGATTGACTTAAGTGCATCTTTCTCTGAGATAACTCCTGTAAGGATCAGAAGCAATGCTCCGATTCCACCGGAGATGCAAAGCTTGATACCGATTTTATCTTCAAAAATCATTGCCAGCAATGTAAATACTAGAATGATCAGTGATAACCACTGTTTCCATTTCGGCACATCACTGAAATCCTTTGTTGTATCAAATGCTCCATCATCTTTTACATCGTGACTTGGAAGCAGTTTGTAACCGATTGTTGCGTAGAAAATAATTCCTGCGATCAGGATCGGCATACCGACAACTGCATACTCAAAAAATCCAAATTTTAGTCCGATTTCACTGAGTGCACTCTGTGCGATCAGGTTTCCCGGTGCACCGATCAGGGAAAGATTTCCTCCCATTGCTGCTGCAAATACAAGCGGCATCAGAAGTCTGGATCTTTTGTATCCTGATTTTGCTGCAATTCCGATAACTACCGGAATCAGAACTGCTGCAGTTCCTGTGTTTGACAGGATTCCGCTCATCAATCCTACGATCACCATAATCGCAATGATCAGCGTTCTTTCTGTCTTGGCGAACTTCGTAACAATTCCTCCGATTTTATTCGCCATTCCTGTTTCAAATAACGCACCTCCTACGATAAACATTGCTACAAAAAGGATTACGTTACTGTCAATAAATCCTGCAAAGGCTGTTTTCACGTCTAAAACCCCAGTCACTACAAGACCAATACAGACAATCATGGATGTTACTCCAAGCGGTATCTTTTCTAATACAAACATGATTACCGCAAACAGGAGAAACAGAAGAGTTATTGTTGATGGACTCATATGTTTTCCTCCATTCCTTTGTTTCTGTTTTTCTTTTACTTCTTAACTTTTTCAAATCTTTTTCAGCTATTATTTTAGCTTCGCTTTAAGTAATTTCCGGCCGTTTCGATTACCTCTCTGCTATGGTTGTATTATAGAAAATACAATCGAAAATGTACATTCTGAAAAAAATATGGTACTATAAGAAAAAACTATGGAAACCTTTAATACGCAATAATTTAGATATAGGAGGTTTTTACAAATGAAACTGACACAACTCGAATATTTCTGTGTTGCTGCAAGATACCACAATATCACACGCGCATCCAAAGAGCTTTTTGTCACCCAGCCTTCGGTATCCAATGCGATCAAAGCTTTGGAGGAAGAATTTGGTATTAATCTCTTTTACAGAAATAATAATAAACTGACACTGACACCGGAAGGAGAAAAATTTTATCAAAGTGCTGAGGAGCTTTTAGCCCATGCAGATGCAGTCAGATCTGAACTTCATGAACTCCGGAAGCAGATCACTCCTATCCGTATTGGAATCCCTCCCATGCTTGGAACCATTTATCTGCCGGATATGTATCTTTCTTTGAAGGAAGAATTCCCTGACGTGGATTTGCGACTATATGAATATGGATCGATCAAAGCCTGTGAACTTGTTTTGGAAGAGAAACTTGACCTCGCGATTGTCAATGCAGAACAGTCTGCGATTGATAAATGCAACCTCCATGTTATTGATAATGAAGAGCTGCTCTTCTGCGTATCAAAGGAGCATCCACTTGCAGAACAATCCACGCTTCTTCTAAATATGTTGACTGACGAGCCATTAGTTCTTTTTAACACCGATTCTGTCCAGGTTATGACACTGACCCGTCAGTTCAAGGCCGCAGGAGTAAATCCCCATGTGGTACTAAACACCAGCCAGATCACAACACTGATCAACATGGTAAAGGCCGATAAGATTGGCTGCTTTTTATATAAATCTATGGTAGATATGTACCCAGATCTTGTCGGAATACCTGTCTTTCCGGCAATCGAGCAGCGCATTGGTGTTATCTGGAGAAAAGGAAAGTATCAGAATGCGGTAACTGAGAAAGTTATTAAATATTTGAAGAATTATTAATCATTATGCCAATTATTTTGCTTGACAACTCATTATTTTTAAGAGGCAGATACATTGAACTATACCCGCCTCTTATAGATTCTAATTCTCTTTTTCAAAATTGCTTTTACCATGATTCAAAACTTCTAATACTATTTCCTCACTGCATCCTGTAAGAACTGAAATTTCTTCAGCTGATTTTCCCAGCTGATGCATATTAAGGATAATTCTCTCTTCACAACTCTTCTCTCCAAGTTTTATTCCTATTTTTTCTCCAATTTCCTTTCCAATTGCCTCACCGCGTCTTCTGGCACTAGACATCTGTGAATTATAATCCCTGAGAGCCTTTTCTCTTGCCTCATACTCCAGTCTTTTCTTCTCATCCGCACTCATTCTCTCTAATTCTTCATATGCTTTCTCAATATATGGATCTTTTTCTGCCATTTTCTTTAAGTCCTCCTTGCATTTCCCACTGAGAAACCGCATCCAGCGAATAATACCTGACTCATTTCTATCTTCTGTCGGAAGCTTGCCAAGCTCTAGAACATAAATCTCCATCAGGTCTGTATAAACCTCTCCTGTCTCTACATCACAAAATGTAATCTTACGGAAACATCTATCATCCTTTGGGAAATGAAGAAAATCAAGAATGCTGACATGAATACATTTCTTTAATTTCTCGTAAGGCTCTCCTCTTTTAATCTGTCCCGTATACATTTTCCCTAAATAGAACAGTACTCTGTTTGGCCAAAAGTCAAACTGTACTACCTGCATCTCCAAATCCGTTTGTGTCCCGTCTGCAAACAGAAACCTTACATCCAGAATTCCAAGTTTCTCATCCTGATATTCTGGTTGAAGAATTGTTGGAAGTAACTCTGTATCTTCTAATTCTTCCGGATTTTTTCCCAACAATGCAGATAAAATACCTTTTCTTACTTCTTTATTTTGCATCAGTTCTTTGAAGCAGAAGTCTACAGTGGGTAACATGATAAAATTGTCATTTTGCTCAGATAACTGACGTTTTTCTATTGTCATTCATTCTCCTCCTATATGAAAACAAATCGAAGATTAAATTGTACTGGATCTTCTCTCAACATTACATAGATGGAAATGTATTGGGCAGTTATCTGATTTTCTACTTAAAAGAATAACATATTTTCTCATCATGTGAACATATTTTCTCATCATGTGAAACATTAAATTTCTATTATTCTTC
>NZ_QTZH01000024.1:0-45610 GCF_003462585.1 Ruminococcus sp. OM04-4AA
CTGAACTATGAAAATAATTACCGATTGGTTAATAGATATCTTTGCTGTTCATAAGAATAAGAACTGCGTGAATTTAGGCTAACATATATTTTCGAAAATTACAACCTCTTTTTGATTTTCCGTTTAATAGAAATAAGGACAACTATAATAGTTGCCCTTAAAATCTAATTATTAAAATTCAATATTCCGCATCTCATCTGACTTCTCCGGAATCTTATGTCTTTCCGCATATCCTGTAAGAATCAGCGTAAGTGCTCCGTCCCCGGTCACATTACAAGCTGTTCCAAAACTATCCTGAAGTGCGAAAATTGTAAGCATCAGTGCTGTTCCCGCATCATCAAACAGAAGGACTCCTGTGATAAGTCCAAGGGATGCCATAACTGTTCCTCCTGGAACTCCCGGTGCACCGATTGCAAATACTCCAAGAAGTATACAAAACAGAAGCATTGTTGGAATTGACGGAAGTTTTCCATACAGAATCTGTGAGATTGTCATACAGAAGAACACTTCTGTGAGTACAGAACCACACAGATGGATATTAGCAAACAGTGGAATACCAAACTGTACCATATCTTTTCTTAATGGTTTCGCCTTGTCTGCGCACTGCAGAGCAACTCCGAGTGTAGCAGCTGAAGACATTGTTCCAACGGCTGTCAGATATGCCGGTCCGTAATGCTTCACAACCTCCAGTGGATTCTTTCCTGAATAAACGCCGGCGATTGTATAAAGAAGTGCCATCCAGATATAATGTCCGATCATAACAATAATAATAACCTTAAGGAATACCGGAAGCTGTTTTGTGATGGAGCCTTCATATGCCAGAGAACAAAATGTGAATCCAATAAATAACGGAAGGATTGGAATCAAAATCCTTGACACAATGGAAAGCACGATCTTCTGGAATTCTTCCAACATTCCTGTGATTAATTTTGCCTTATTCCATGCCGCTGCAAGTCCGATCATAATAGAAAATACAAGTGCACTCATAACCGGCATGATCTGTGGGATAGAAAGTTCAAACACCATCTCCGGCAGTTCTTTCAGTCCATCTACATCTGTCACAATAGAAAGATGCGGGATCAGCGCATATCCTGCTGCTGTAGAGAATAACGCAGCCCCAACAGAAGATACATATGCAATACATACTGCAAGCAGAAGTAATCTCGATGCATTATTTCCCATCTTTGTAATGGACGGTGCGATAAATCCAATGATGATCAGCGGAACGCAGAATGAAATAATCTGTCCCAGAACATATTTCAAAGTTACAATAATGTTCAGAATTGCATTTGTCAAACCTGTCCCGTCATTTGCATTAAGAGCAAGTCCGGCAAGAATTCCGATCACAACACCTACCAGAAGTTTAAATGGCAGACTTTTGAAAAAACTCGATTTTTTCATAAAAAGAATCCTCCAATACTATTTTTCGGTCCTAATTCACAGATGTCTGTAATCTCCAACCTTTCTCAGACCTGTTTAGTCGGTATGCAATATTATAATACACGAAGGATAAATCTACAACTGTCTGTTTACAGCTTACCGATTTGCACCTATAGGACTTTTATATTTTATTGTCCTGCAAGGCAGAAGAATATTATAAGTCCATGCGCTTTTTTTCTTGTTTTTAATTTCTCGAAAAACAAATCCTGAGGTTAGTGTGCAGACCATAGCTGATTATTTTGCTGCTCAGCTATACGGATGTAAGTTTTGCTTTGAAAAATTCAAAGTTGTCTATAAGATGTATGAAATTAATTGACAAATAAAGTTGTCAATGTTATCATCATAAATGACAAGAAAAGTTGTCAAATCAAAACGAAAGGGGACTGGAAATTGCCTTTATTAAATCGATTAAAAGAATATAGATCAAAACTGGGAATCAATCAGACAGAGCTTGGAAAGCGGGCAGGAGTTTCCCGCCAGACGATCAGTCTGATCGAGCGTGGGGACTATTCCCCATCTGTGACACTGGCATTAAAAATTGCAAAGATCTGTCAGGTTACAGTAGAAGATATCTTTGAGTATAAGGAGGATGAAAACAATGAAGAGTGATACAAAGACGAGAAACACAAAGAAAACCATTGTAAGGATGTTAGCGGCAATGCTGATAGGCGGAGTAATAGGAGGCGTAAGTACTGTAGTTTATGAAATTGTTTTTGGGGAAGATTTTAGTGGAAGATCGCTGAGCCTTCTGACGGAAGTGACACGGAGGCTTATGGTTCCAGGGCTCCTGTCAGTGCTTGTCGTTTCAATTGCAGCATATGAGATCTGCTTCAAAAAGCTAAGAAACGTCTGTGATCGGATTGAAGATGCAGAAGATGAGGAATTTCATCGACTGGATTATGAAGAAGAAAGGTACGGAGCAATTCTGCAGTGTATCAATGTAGTGGCACAGGTGCTTTGCATTGCTTTGTTGGGAAGTGGATATTCTATGAGATATATTCATGATGGAAGAACTTCGCTGGTAAAATTTCTTACAGCATGTGTCCTGTTTTTAATCTGTTTCTTTTACTGTGGCATGGCTCAGGCCCGTTATGTAAAACTGCTTCAGAAAGTACATCCAGAGAAAAAGGGCGATATTGCTTCCAAAGATTTTCATAAACAATGGCTGGAAAACTGTGATGAGGCAGAAAAGGAAGCTGTTTATCAAAGTTCCTACAGTACTTACATATTCTCAGGAAAATTAATCGGAATATTGTTAGTTGTGACGATGATCGCGCATTTATTTTTCAATACAGGAGTGTTCGCGATTGTTGTGGTCGGTGTAATCTATTTATGTATAACTGTAAAATACTGTGTTTCCTGTGTTAAATTAAAAAATAAATTATAGCAATTAATTATAGAAATTTCAGTAAATAATGCAAGTAATTTGCGCTCTGCCTTTTTTGCCGTTAACATGGGAATGAACCAATGTCATTTAGTTAACATTCAATAATGATATCGTGCACAAAAAAATGTTGAAGAATTTTTAGTGTATCTTGTTTTTAAGAGACACTTATAAAATAGATACACTAGCGAGTGAATATTCTTTCTTCGCCATAAATTACCTTTCCTTTCTACAATATAGCCTGAACAACTTTATTGTACACGGAAAGGTAATCTCTTCCCAATCGGCTCATGTCCTTAATGATAATGGTTCCAATGTTTCCGACCTTAACCTCATTCATCATCTGAATGAAGCTTGGGCGATCAAATCGTATACCGGGAAATACCATCATCTGTGAAATGACGAACCGGTGTCAGGCTATGTGCCTCTGCATTGCATATTCTTGAAGAATCTGCTTCTGATGAGAGATACTGTTAGATTCTCCCTGAAGCTCATCATCGTGACTCAAACGCTCATACAGAGCTGTATATAATTTTCCCTTTGCCATTTTCGGCTTTCTCCTTTCCATCTCAATCGTATTTGTAGACTTGTAAACACAACAGCCTAAGCAAATACACGATAAGTGGTTCATGTAATTGATTAAGATGTTGTACATATGTTACCACACCTGCTACTTGATATTTTCAGGGAAAAAGTTCCCTTTTTATATCAGCACTAACCATCATAAGAATGATTCTGTCATTAATCATTCTTATTCTTTACTTTTTTGTAGTTCATGATAGAATGTCTTTGTAATTGAAACACTTTTTCTGTCAAATTCAAATGGCAGACCTATGATATTTATCAGGAGGATTTTATGTCTGATTATATAATCTCTCAGATCTACCCATCTGACATTCTGGCAAACAAGCAGATAAACGAACTGCTCCTTGCAGAAGGTATCCGCCGAGATGCAAATCTTGACTACACCTGCGATATGTATGATGATGAGATGAACATCATCGCTACCGGAAGCTGTTTTGGCAACACACTCCGCTGTATGGCAGTCAGCAACGCGCATCAGGGAGAAGGACTGATGAATCAGATTGTAACTCACTTGATCAGCGTACAGTTCGAGCGTGGTAATACACATCTTTTTCTCTATACAAAATGCAATTCCGCCAAGTTTTTTGGTGATCTCGGTTTTTATGAGATTGCCCGAATTGACGGTCAGATTGTATTTATGGAGAACAGAAAAACAGGATTCTCCGCTTATCTGGAACGTTTAAAGAAAGAAAGCGAACAGTCAGAAGTTACGAAACGATTCGCCACTGACAATACACCGATTCTTTCTGAAGTATCCTCTAAGGCACAAAAGAACCTTCGCATTGCAGCACTTGTCATGAATGCGAATCCATTTACTTTGGGGCATCAATATCTGGTGGAAAAAGCTGCTGAAAGTGATATTCTTCATTTATTTATCGTCAGTGAAGATCAGAGTCTTGTTCCGTTCTCTGTGCGAAAACAATTAGTTCTGGAAGGAACCGCTCACCTTAACAACATCATTTATCATGAGAGCGGTCCTTACATTATCAGCAATGCAACTTTCCCAAGCTATTTTCAGAAAGATGCCGATGCTGTTATGGAAAGTCATGCGAACCTTGACCTGACGATCTTTGTTAGAATCGCGCAGGCGCTTGGAATCAACTGCCGCTATGTAGGTGAAGAGCCAAACAGCCAGGTGACTGGAATCTACAACAAGATTATGGCTAAAAAACTTCCCGAAAATAAAATTTCATGTACGATTGTTCCGCGAAAAGAAGCTAACGGAGCTGTAATCAGCGCATCGACTGTACGAACTGCGCTAAAAAATGATAATATAGAGTTGTTGAAGACACTTGTTCCTGAAACAACACTTCACTATTTTCAGAGCAAAGACGCAGATCCTGTGATTGCAAAGATCAAAGCTGCTGAACATGTTGTACATCATTAAGGAGCAACTACTATGTAAAATATATACTGCGTAGAATTGCTGAAACCGTGTAATTCACCCTTAAACAAAACGCGAGAAAATGACAAGGAGGTTTCCTTGTGCAAGGAGAACAGGTTGTATTAACAGATATGCTGCAATGTCGTGAGCGGCGTGCACAAATCCAGGATACATTCATTGAACAATACCACTGTCCAGTCATTTCATTCTGTATGAACATCCCAGGACCCGTGAAGACAAATGAACAGATCCGCACCGCCTTTGACAGTGGAAAGAATACACTGCTTCTAAAGCTGGAACAAGCTGAGGCAGATATTAAAAACTCAATTGAAATTCACGAAAAAACCGGAGATGAATTATTGCTTGCAATCGACTGTCCGGCAGAAAAAATCAAAAATCTCACAACTGAGATTGAAGAAACACATCCGATTGGGCGTCTCTTTGATATAGATGTGATTGACACAGACGGACAGAAACTTTCCCGCCCTTCCTACCGCAAATGTATCATCTGTGGCTGTCAGGCGCAGGAATGTGCACGCACAAGAAACCACACTGTAGAAGAGATGCAGGCAAAGATTGAAGAAATGCTGGAAAAAAGGAGATTTTAAAATGTTAGTATGTGATTATATCGTAGAACAGATTGATGGAGATTATGCACACTTAAGAAGAGTTGATCTTCCGGATGAAGAGTTAAAACTCGTAGCCAGAGCACTGCTCCCGGCTGAGATTGTAGAAGGTTGTAAACTGCACTATGAACTGATGCAGTATACAATCATCTAATGTTACTATTCTTCTACCTGTTTTTATTCAAAGAAGACTGTAAAGAGGATTCCCTCCTGAAAATATTTCATTTTAAAGAAAAGGAAATATTTTCAGGCAGGAATCCTCTTTGTACGTTTTCTCTATTTCATTCCCCGTCAATTAATCTTCATCAAACGGAACAACATCATCCTCTGCATTTTCCACAGCTTCACCAGAACCACCCGCTTTCGGTCCTGCAACGCCTTTTACCTTCATCGTTCTGACATTGATCCCATTGACCTCAATGTGGTCATCCACAGGAATCACAAGGCACTGTCTTCCGTCGATCATTCTTGTCTCTACAAGATCCATTCTGTCCGGATTTACTTTAATCACAACATCTGGTGTCTCGATATTGAACTTTCTTGTCTCTGCGATATTACTTGCCAGAAGCGTTGCTTTCTCGCCTGCATTTTCTTCGAAGTTCTTCTCAAAGTTCTCCATCTTCTCATTCGGCACACCGCTCTGCTCGAAGATTTTCTTCACATCGGTCTTATCCAATGTCAGCGGATCCGGTTCTTCTTTGTGTTCTTCGATCATATCATTCAATGTCTCGTGAATGTTACGGACAGTCTCGTAATCACCATCTTCTCCCAATGTATCTTCAATAATCATCTGGAATGTCTCTTTCTGTGTGTCCGCAGACATCGGCATCTTCGCACCAAGAAGCTGGTCGATCATCTCCGGCTGAAGATCTTCTGATTTCTTCGTGTAATAAAGCACACTGTGAAGATCAGTACTTCTGTCGTTGAATGCCGGGAAGAGGAATCCTTTGTCCGGCTTATCAACGATCCAGTCACGGATTCTGTCCTGAATACAGTTCTCTTCCGCGTTATAGCTAAGCCCTGCCTTTGACAAACTGACCGGACAGATGCTCATCAGTATATGCTGATATACTTCATCTGAAGCATCATCCATCTCAAGATCATCGGATGTTCTTCCAGGAACATCGTATGCTGCATGGATCAAAATAATGTAATAATTCTCCGCATACTCATACGTTGCAATAACTTTGTCATAGAATTCTTCCAAAAGCATATCGTCTTCGAGACGGCTGTCACGAAGCTTCAGAAGAAATTCCTGCGTTCCGCCCGGCATCTCTGCATCCAGTGGAAACTCCATATTCAGCATATTCTTTCCGATACTTCCGGAAAGTGTCTTCTTGAAAATATCAAAATATTTAAATGCCTCTTCTTCCGGAAGTGCGAGAAATGCGTCTTTTGACTCCATCTTTTTATTCTTCTCATAATCCACATAGCAGCCACAGATTTTCGTAATCGCACAGTTTTTCGGTGAGAACTGCTTACGGATCTCAAGTACTTCTTTTTTATTCATATATGTTTCCTTTCTTCGTTCTATGTTATAATGAGTAAACCACCTTTTCGGGGATTGTAAATACCGTAGACATAACATTTTTATTTTACCTCTATTTTCATAAGAAAGAAAGATTTGATTTTCTCAAAATACTATGGTATTATACGCATTCTGAAAATACAGAAAGGAATTTTTTATTATGTCATCCAACTCAGTTACTTCAACTGCCCGGGAACATGTATTTCCACTCTTTGTTAAATATGTCTCAGCAAA
Source organism: Ruminococcus sp. OM04-4AA (assembly GCF_003462585.1). NCBI lineage: Bacteria > Bacillati > Bacillota > Clostridia > Eubacteriales > Oscillospiraceae > Ruminococcus > Ruminococcus sp. OM04-4AA. Next base: position 7,182 of record NZ_QTZH01000024.1, read on the forward strand.
TGTACTCGGCATGATCGGATATTCTTGTTATATCCTTGCCGATACATTTTTTGTTGCCCGGGGAATCGGCTCTGATGCGATTGCCGCGCTTAATCTGGTTCTTCCTGCTTTCAGCTTGTTAAACGGAACAGGGCTGATGATCGGTATGGGTGCTGCTGCGCGATACTCGCTTTCCTCCGGCAGAGCTGACAGTGAGATTCACCGCACGATCTTCACCCAGGCACTTCAGCTTGCATTTGTAGCTATGCTGTTCTTTTTCAGCATCGGACTGTTTTTTGCAAGACCTCTTTGTGTCTTACTTGGAGCCGACGGAACTACATTGCCGCATGCAATTCCATATATCAGCATCCTGCTCATGTTTTCTCCTCTGTTTTTATGCAACAATCTGTTGAATTGTTTTGTCAGAAATGATGGAGAACCGCGGCTTTCAATGACTGCAATGCTCGTTGGAAGTCTGACAAATATTGTGCTGGATTACATTTTCATCTATCCTATGCAGCTTGGCATGACCGGAGCTGCACTGGCTACTGCAACTGCTCCACTGGTTGGGATGAGTATTCTGTCCATGCATTTCTGGAAAAAGAAAAATCAGTTTCATCTGGTAAAAACAAGGATACATCTAAAAACTGCTGTAGATATCTGTCGGCTTGGAGTTTCTTCTCTTGTAGCTGAATTATCTTCCGGCATCGTAATTCTTGTCTTCAACATGCTGACTCTGAAATTCAGCGGAACGACCGGACTTGCGGCATACAGTATCCTTGCTAATATCGCACTCGTACTTGTGGCAATCTTTACCGGAATCGGGCAGGGCATCCAGCCGATTGTCAGCAGCCACCCTGGTAAAAATGGAGTTCCTGTACGCCACCAGGTAAGACGCTATGCATTAAGCACTGCATTACTTATGGCTTTGATCGCTTATCTGGTTGTCTTTGTCTTTGCAGTTCCGATTGCTGACTTGTTTAATAAAGACAAGGATCCGTTGCTTACTTCAATGGCAGCAGAAGGCATGCGCATTTACTTTGTAAGCCTGTTCTTTTCAGGCATCAATATGGTGTCAGCCACTTATTTAAGTGCTTCCGACCAGCCGGTACCGGGATTCATCATCTCTATCCTGCGCGGCCTTGTACTGATCCTGCCGATTGCATTCCTGCTTGCCGCACTTTTGGGAATGACAGGTATCTGGCTCTGCCTTCCTGTTACCGAGGCAATCGTGTGTGTCGTGACCTTCTTCTTTCTGAGAAAATTTTAAGTAAAGTATTTGTAAAAGAAGAACTCTGTTGCGAATGTATTGATTCATACATCTCATAACAGAGTTCTTTTTTATCTTATTTTAAATATTTCGCTGTCTCAAGAATACGGTTTGCATTCTCAATTCTCTCCTGTGTCGGAGGATCGATTCCCTCTAACTTGTAATCATATCCAAGTTCTTTCCACTTGTATGCACCAAGTGTATGATATGGAAGAACTTCAACACGCTCTACATTATCCAGTGTCTCGATGAAATCATGAAGTCTCTCCAGGTACTCATCCTTGTCACTGCGCTCCGGAACGAGTACGTGACGGATCCAGATTGGTTTCTTGATATCAGACAGATAACGTGCAAACTCAAGAATATTCTTGTTGCTCTGTCCTGTGAGAATCTTATGCTGCTCATCATCAATGTGTTTGATGTCAAGCATCAGCATATCTGTGTATTTCAGCAGCTCCTGCAGTTTACCAAAGAATGGTTCTTCCTTTGTAAATACAGCTCCGCTTGTATCAATATTGGTATGAACTCCCTGTTCTTTCGCCTTCTTGAAAAGGTCAATCAGGAAATCCATCTGCATCAAAGGTTCTCCACCGCTGACTGTGATACCACCTTTGTCTTTCCAGTAGCTTTTATAGCGAAGTGCTGTTTTAAGCAGTTCGTCTGTTGTCTTCAGTTCGCCATCCTGCATCTTCCATGTATCCGGGTTGTGGCAGAACTGACAGCGCATTGGACATCCGCTTACAAAAATAATAAAGCGTACGCCAGGTCCGTCAACGGAACCGAAGCTTTCTGTTGAGTGAATATATCCTTTTACTTCTGACATGTTCTTCTCCTCCTAAATTTTATTGTAACTGTTCAGAGCCAACCTCCAAAATGCTACGCATTTTATAGCTGTTTTATGAAATTTTGCTTGGCTCTAAACAGTTACATTTTATTTTTAAAAAAGGACGCAGCATGGTGAAATGACTGCGTCCTGATGTAATATGCATAGGCTAAAGCCTGAATTCCAGAGCATCGCCATGCTCACAGCTCGATTCCGCTTCGCTTCTTCTCGCTGTGGGGCTGCGCCCTATGAAACCAGCCAGTCAAAAGTCTCTTAGCAAGCAAGCTTGCACGAGTCTTTTACTGTCTGATTTCGCATGGCTTGGCTGTATTACATATGATCGTGGCAAGTTCTTGCGATAACGTCAAGCTGCTGCTCACGAGTAAGGTCGATAAACTTAACAGCGTATCCTGATACACGGATTGTGAAGTTAGCGTACTCAGGTTTCTCTGGGTGCTCCATAGCATCTTTCAGTTTGTCAACGCCAAATACGTTAACATTCAGATGATGTGCTCCCTGATCGAAGTATCCGTCAAGTACGTGAGCGAGGTTCTCTTTACGCTCTTCATCAGAATGTCCAAGTGCACCTGGGTTGATTGTCTGTGTATTAGAAATTCCGTCAAGTGCAAGCTCGTAAGGAGCTTAGCAACAGAGTTAAGAGAAGCAAGAAGTCCACTCTGCTCTGCGCCGTAAGACGGGTTAGCTCCTGGTGAAAGTGGCTCTCCAGCCTTTCTTCCGTCCGGAAGAGATCCTGTAGCCTTACCGTATACAACGTTAGATGTAATTGTAAGGATAGATGTTGTCGGTACAGAATGTCTGTATGTGTGGCACTTGTTCAGTTTGTGCATGAATTTCTTCAGCAGCCATACAGCGATCTCGTCTGCACGGTCATCATCGTTACCATATTTCGGGAAGTCTCCTTCGATCTCGAAGTCTGTAGCAAGTCCATCTTCGTCACGAACAACTTTAACCTTAGCGTATTTAATAGCGCTTAAGGAGTCTACTACGTGTGAGAATCCAGCGATACCTGTTGCGAAAGAACGTTTAACGTCTGTGTCGATCAGGGACATCTGAGCTGCCTCATAGTAGTATTTATCATGCATGTAGTGGATCATGTTCAGTGTATCAACATACAGCTTGGACAGCCACTCCATCATTTCATCATATTTAGCAAGTACTTCATCGTAATCAAGGTACTCAGAAGTAATTGGCTGGTAAGCCGGTCCTACCTGTACTTTAGTCTTTTCATCAACACCACCGTTGATAGCGTAAAGAAGACACTTAGCAAGGTTTGCACGAGCTCCGAAGAACTGCATCTCTTTACCTGTCTCTGTAGCAGATACACAGCAGCAGATGCTGTAGTCATCTCCCCATACCGGACGCATAACATCATCGTTCTCGTACTGGATGGAGCTTGTTGTTACAGAAATCAGGGATGCGAACTTCTTAAAGTTCTCTGGCAGTCTTGAAGAATAAAGAACTGTCAGGTTTGGCTCTGGTGAAGGTCCCATGTTGTTCAGTGTGTGGAGGAAACGGTAGTCAGTCTTTGTTACCATAGAACGTCCGTCCTGTCCAAGTCCACCAACCTCAAGTGTAGCCCATGTCGGGTCTCCTGAGAACAGCTGGTTGTAAGATGGGATTCTTGCGAACTTAACCATACGGAATTTCATTACCATGTGGTCGATGATCTCCTGAGCTTCCTTCTCTGTAAGTGTTCCATTCTTAAGATCTCTGTCAATATAGATATCAAGGAATGTAGAGATACGTCCTACGGACATAGCTGCACCATTCTGTGTCTTGATTGCTGCAAGATATCCGAAGTACAGCCACTGAGCTGCTTCGTGAGCATTCTTAGCCGGCTGAGAAATATCGAATCCGTATGCTGCAGCCATCTCTTTCATCTCTTTCAGAGCTTTAATCTGATCTGCAAGTTCTTCACGAAGACGGAAATCCTCACCCTTCATGCCGTGTCTTGCGTAACGCTCGAAGTCATACTGTTTTCTCTCGATCAGGAAATCGATACCGTACAGTGCAACACGACGGTAGTCACCTACGATACGTCCACGTCCGTATGTATCCGGAAGTCCTGTGATGATCTTGTTATGACGAGCTTTTTTCATCTCTGGTGTATAAACATCGAATACACCCTGGTTATGTGTTTTATGATATTTTGTGAAGATCTCATGCAGTTTCTCGCTTGGCTGGTATCCGTATGTTGTACAAGCCTGCTCTGCCATCTTGATTCCACCGTAAGGCATGAATGCTCTCTTCAGTGGTTTGTCTGTCTGCAAACCAACAACCTGCTCAAGGTCTTTCATGCTCTCATCGATATATCCTGGGCCGTATGCTGTCAGACCGGAAACAACTTCTGTCTCCATATCGAGAACTCCGCCCTTAGCTCTTTCTTCTTTCTGAAGTTCCTGCAGTCTTCCCCATAATTTGTCTGTTGCTTCTGTCGGTCCCTCAAGGAATGCCTCATCACCTTCATATGGTGTGTAGTTCTCCTGGATGAAATCACGCACGTCTACAGAGTGTGTCCATTTTCTTCCCTTGAAGCCAGCCCACTGCTCAAAATTAGCCATTGAAAAATCCTCCTATATTCTTTCCTAAAATAGTTTTGTAATTGTTTTACGGGCATAGTATAACACCGTGTTAAATAAATGACAAGCGTAAAATCGAGAATAAATATCGGAAATTGCTTTGTATTCGATTTAGTACAAAATATGCGAAAAAACGCCCATTTTACGGGGAATTGTACAAACTTTAGTACAGTAAAAATGTACCGTAAAAAGAACATTTTCCCCATGTGTACGGTCGGATTCACACGCAAATAAACGATCTGATTTTCTTTCTGAAAAACCTCTAGGTACTTTTCCTCTATGATAACGTTTTCACTTTCTTTTTTCTTTATATTTTTGTCAATAGAGTTATATTCTGTTTTTTGATATAATAGTGCATTAGAGTATCTATATTTAGTTTATGAAAGAGGAATATTATGGAAATCAGAAAGACCAGGCCGGAAGAATTAGACGTGCTTCTTAAAATGTACGAAAACGCACGCAGATTTATGGCAACTCACGGAAATGCTTCCCAGTGGGGAAACACTTATCCTTCTCCGCAGTTAATTCTGGACGATATTACTGAGGGGAACAGTTATGTCTGCACAGAGCAGGATCAGATCATTGCCACTTTCTATTATAAAGAAGGTGCTGATCCTACTTATATGCGTATCTACGATGGCGACTGGATCAATGACTCCCGTTACGGAGTTGTCCACCGCATCACTTCCACCGGAAATGTAAAAGGTGCTGCTTCCTTCTGCCTGAACTGGGCTTTGGAGCAATGCGGCAATATCCGTATTGACACACACCGTGACAACATCGTAATGCAGCATCTGTTAGATAAGAATGGATTCAAATATTGCGGAATCGTATATGTTGAAGATGGAACAGAACGAATTGCTTATCAGAAGGTGGTTTAATAATACCAAAATCCATAAAGCAAGGAGCAGAGACATTTGATTTTAATGTCTCTGCTCCTTGTTGCTATATGTCTCACAGAATCTTGCTGCGAAGGACGGTTCTTCTCCACCTGCATAGAGATGTGAGATATCTCCTACTTTCAATCCTCGGAAATATGCCGTTCCCTGTTCTCTCTCTTCTGTTACTACTTCTGTCACAGAAGTCGGTGCAAGAGCCAGACTATGCCAAAGCACGAATGGTGATACATTCCATAAATGGGACAACAGCACGCAGCTGATTCCGAAATGGCAGAAAAATGTCACTGTCTCATCACTTTCTTTCTCCACACGATAATGCGCCCCTTCTCTTACGTATCCATGCTCTGCGAGAAAGCGATCAAATTCTTCAATCACATGATCGTATACTTCTACGAGATCGGAATTTTTCGCCACTTCTGTTTCTCTCCATGTATTTTTATCCATATAAGCTTCATGTTCTGTCCAATACCCCGGAACCATATCCCATGCAATTCTAGGTAAGAAATACCCTCCTTCTTTTTTCACATCAGGATATGCTTTTTCAAGTTCCGGATTTTTATTCAAATCAACCTGCGCCGGGAACTCTTGCAGCCAATCCAATATTTCTGCTGTTTTTCCAGTTACCTCAAGACATGGAGCCGCCGTATCCTTCGCTCTTCCAAGTGGAGACTTATAGCATTCCCCCATATTCATAGATACTGCACGTTTTGCAAGCAGTGCTGCTTCACGTCTTCCTTTTTCTGTTAATGTGTCATTTACATAATCCGGATCTCCGTGACGGATCAATAGAATTCTCATCGTGCTTCTCCTTTGTAATCAATTATTTTCTCCAGCCATTCCTCTGCCAGTTTGGGCCAGATCTGTACTTCTTTCAGAGTCTTTCGGATTTCTTCTTTCTGCTCTGCTGTCCATTTCGGTGGCTGTGTTCTTCCAATCCCATTTTGCACAAGAAGTTCTTCTCCCTTTTCCTTTGAAAATGAAGTTTCTCCCGCAAGAATCGCTTCTGCAAGCATACGAAGCTGCTCCTGTGTATAAGGCTGTCTTCCTCTGCGTTCCAGCCAGTCCTCTGTTGCAACAGACATTCCATGTACGCCTTCTGAAAATACATGGTGCGCAAATGGAACTCCTTCTTCCAGACATTTCTGGGCTAAAAGATAGCTATTCTGTACCGGAACGGTTCCATCCGTTGCTGTCTGCCAAATGAAACATGGTGGTATTTCTTTTGTTACATACTTTTCAATTGACATATATTCTAACTCTTTCTTTGTTGAATTCTTCCCTAAAAGAGCTACAAAAGAATCTCTGTGAGCATATTTTCCTGAAGTAATTACCGGATAAGACAGTACAGCAGCATCCGGTTTGTTTGAAAACTTCTGATATTTTTCATCAGGATCCTCGATATCCGCTCCATGCACACACAGACTCGCACACAGATGTCCTCCAGCTGAAAATCCACAAACCACGATCTGATCCGATAAAATATGCAGCTGTTCTGCACGAAAACGGATCATTCGCATTGCTCTGGAAATATCTTTCAGCGGCTGAAGCTTTAATGGTGCTTCATCCAGTGGATTCACTGTATATTCAAGGACGAACACATTATAACCGGCCTGATAAAATTCCGTAGCAACCAGATGTGCTTCCGAAGGCGATACAAGTCTGTAACCGCCTCCCGGAACAACCAGCATTGCCGGATGCAGCAGCTCATCCTCATGAATATAGCTGACCATAATCGGGATAAACCCATGCGCCGCTGGGTAATGATATTCTTCTTTGTGCCATAATTCTATTCTTTCGCCTATCATGTGTTAATTCCTCCTGTGTAATTTATAATTTGTGCTTTTCTGTTATTTCTTTTGGGAGCACGGACTTTGCTCGTTGCTCGCGTAAAAAAGCCATGAAAGACAAGATCCCCCAACCTTGTCTTCCATGACTCCCATTACATACACTCAACTTGCTTTACAGCTCGAAACCTTCCAGATATGGATTCTCTGCCTCAGAAAACTTCTCTTCCTCAACCATCTGCGCGATTGCCGGGTCAAGTGGCATCTTTCCAAGAACCGGAACATTAAGATCTGCTGCAATCTCATCAATGTGGCTCTCTCCAAATACTTTAATCTCTTTGCCACAATCCGGACACTTCACATAGCTGTAGTTCTCAACAATTCCAAGAACCGGAATATTCATCTGCTTCGCCATTCCATATGCCTTCTTCACGATCATCTGTACAAGATCCTGCGGAGATGTAACGATCACAACGCCATCAACCGGAAGAGACTGGAATACTGTCAGCGGAACATCACCTGTTCCAGGTGGCATATCAACGAAAAGATAATCAAGATCTCCCCACATAACGTCTGTCCAAAACTGCTTTACAACACCTGCGATCACTGGTCCCCTCCAAATAACCGGTGCTTCCTCATCTTCCAAAAGAAGATTGACAGACATGATCTTTGTTCCGTCTGCTGCCTCACATGGAAGAATTCCCTGCTCTGTTCCTACTGCCATCTCATGAAGACCATACATCTTCGGAATCGATGGACCTGTAATATCTGCATCCATGATACCAACATTGTATCCTTTTGCTCTCATCATTCTTGCAAGGGATGCTGTCACAAGTGACTTACCAACGCCGCCCTTTCCGCTGACAACGCCGATTACTTTCTTAATAGATGAATACATATTCATCGGTTCATGCATATCAACTTTCTTGCTTGTGCACGTTCCTGCACTGGCACAGCTGGCACAGGATTCCTCTGAACATCCTGCTGTGTTCTGCTCTTCTGCCATAATACCATAACCTCTTTTCTACAAATAATGATGTCGCTTCCATTCACAAATTCTGCGTCCGGTAACACATCTCGTCAGAAATTTTTCTGACACAGTGACACTATTGTAACACATTTCATAAAAGAATGATAGGCTGAACCCACGCTTTTATTTTTCTATGCTTTTATTTTTCTAAGTGTTATACTTAAGTTACTTGAATACAACTTAGAAAGGAGTTTTTCTGTATGCCAGTAATATCCGAACAGCTCAAGCCAATCGATACCGTCAATGGATTCCAGATCCGCCCCGGCTTTTTCCGTGAATTCGGTGCAGTCGCTATCCCAGGTGGTGTCAACTTTACGATTCATACACACGGTGCTATCTCCTGCGAGCTTCTGCTGTTTCACCGCAAAGCCGAAGAACCATACGCCGTGATTCCATTTCCGGAAAGTTACAGGATCGGATTCTGCTATTCTATGATCGTCTTTGATCTGGATATCGAAGAATTTGAGTACGCCTATCGATTGGATGGTCCTTATGATGAAAAGAAAGGACTCCGTTTTGATAAAAACAAAATCCTGCTGGATCCTTATGCACGTGCAGTCACCGGACAGAGCCAGTGGGGACATGTGAATAACGCCCAGCATGGTTATCGTGCCCGCGTGGTACAATCCAACTTTGACTGGGGTGACCAGCGTCACCATTCTATCCCTATGGAAGACTTGATCATCTACGAGCTGCACGTCCGCGGATTTACCATGGATGAAAGTTCCGGTGTTAAGCACCACGGTACCTTCGAAGGTCTGCGCGAAAAGATTCCTTATTTGAAAGAACTTGGAGTCAACGCTGTTGAACTAATGCCAATCTTTGAATTTGATGAGATGCGCGATGTACGATTGATTGATGAAAATGAACTTATTGATTTCTGGGGATATAATCCGGTCAGTTTCTTTGCACCAAATACAAGCTACTGCTCTTCTATGGAATATAACCGCGAAGGACTGGAACTCAAGACACTGATCAAAGATCTCCATGACAATGGGATAGAAGTGATCCTCGACGTTGTCTTCAACCACACTGCCGAAGGAAATGAATTCGGTCCGTGCTTTTCTTTCAAAGGGTTTGACAACAACATTTACTATATGTTGACTCCGGACGGACATTATTATAATTTCAGTGGATGTGGAAATACATTAAACTGCAATCACCCGGTCGTGCGAGACATGATTTTGGAGTGTCTGCGTTACTGGGTCATCGAATACCGTGTAGACGGATTCCGTTTTGATCTCGCTTCGATTCTCGGACGAAATGATGACGGAACACCTCTAAGCCAGCCACCGCTTCTGCGAAGCCTGGCTTTTGACTCAATCCTTGGAAATGTAAAACTGATCGCTGAAGCATGGGATGCCGGCGGACTTTATCAAGTCGGTTCCTTCCCTTCCTGGAAGCGTTGGGCTGAATGGAATGGGCGCTACCGTGATGATATGCGCCGCTTTTTAAAAGGAGATGACTTCCTTGCCCAGACTGCTGCCGCAAGAATCACAGGTTCTCCTGATCTGTACGATCCTGCTTACCGAGGTGGAAATGCTTCCATCAACTTTCTCACCTGTCATGATGGCTTCACGCTTTGTGACCTGTACAGTTATAACCAGAAGCATAATGAAGCCAACGGTTGGGGGAACACTGACGGAGCTGACGACAATAACAGCTGGAACTGTGGCGTAGAAGGCGAAACAAATGATTCCGCTGTTCTGGTGCTTCGCAAACGACTGATGAAAAATGCATGTGCCGTTCTGCTTTGTAGCCGTGGAACTCCAATGTTCCTCTCCGGTGATGAATTCGCAGACACACGTTATGGAAATAATAACCCTTATTGTCAGGATAACCTGATCTCTTGGCTGGACTGGAGTCTCCTCAAAAAAAATAAAGATCTGTTCGATTTCTTTCAATATATGATCCAGTTCCGCAAAGATCATCCTGCCATCCGTAAGGATCTCGAACCAAGTTATCTTGGTATTCCGGCGATGAGCACGCATGGACTCACTCCGGATGAGACAAATTTCTCCGGTGACAGCCATGTTGTCTGTGTACGATTCGCAGGTTATAATGAAGCAACACAAGAAGAAGATCTTGTTTATCTGGCTGTAAATTCCGGATGGTTTCCGGTCACACTCACTCTGCCGGAACTTCCTGAACATTATGAATGGAAAGTTGCGGTCAACACCGGAGATCCTAAATGTCAGTTTTTTCACAAAAATTCAATGCCCACGGTAGAATCTAAAATATTTTTAGGTGAACGCTCTGTTATCATTTTCGTTGCTACCGCTATATGAATTAAATTTTTTTAGCTGTTTCTCAATATTTTTTAGAATATTTTTGTTTATTTTTGACAAGCTTGTTGTTTGTATAATAAATAACAGGCTCGTCATTTTTTAAACTTTTCTTGATAATTTTTAGATTTATTTGTAGAATATTACCAAATGGAACTTTACTGGTTTGAAGATAGGTTTTTCAAATACATTTCCTATTTTAAAATCAGTCAGTAATGAACGTTATGGTAAAAGGAGAGGTTTAAAATGAGTAGACTTGAAATCCCAGGTCCAGACAAAGGCCAGCTCGTCGTTGAAGAGCTGTACAAAGATCTGGAACGCAGAATTGAATCCAGCCCTCCGGGATTATGTCCGGTTGACATGACTCGTGCATTCATCGAGATGTGTCAGACGCAATCCTGTGGAAAATGTACCCCGTGCCGCGTTGGGCTGTGGCAACTGAAGAACCTTCTGACAGATGTTATGAACGGGACTGCTACAATGGAGACACTCGATCTGATTGACACACTGTCTGAATCTATCCGCGAAGGTTCTGACTGTCCGATCGGATATGAAGCTGGTGCCATGGTACATAAGAGCTTAAGAGACTGTCGCGAAGATTATGAGGAACATGTCCGTCAGGGACGCTGTACCTGCCACTATACACAGCCTGTACCTTGCGTTTCTCTCTGTCCTGCACATGTTGATATCCCTGGATATATCGCACTGACCGGAGAGGGGCGTTACGCCGACGCAATTCGTCTGATCCGTAAGGATAATCCGTTCCCGACAACCTGCGGTTTTATCTGCGAGCATCCTTGTGAGGCCCGCTGCCGTAGAAATATCGTAGATGATGCCATCAATATCCGTGGACTGAAACGTATGGCCGCTGACTATGCAGGCAAAGTTCCGCCACCGGAATGCGCACCTTCCACCGGAAAGCGTATCGCTGTTGTAGGTGGAGGACCTGGTGGACTCAGTGCTGCTTACTACCTGCAGTTGATGGGACATCAGACAACCGTATTCGAGATGCTTCCAAAGCTCGGCGGAATGCTCCGCTACGGTATCCCGAACTACAGACTTCCGAAAGATCGTTTGGACGAAGACATTCAGGCAATCCTTGAGACCGGAGTTCAGGTAGAATTTGGAAAACGTATCGGTAAAGATATCACAATTCAGAGTCTGCGCCAAGAATACGATGCTGTTCTTATTTCCATCGGTGCAAGCACTGATAAGAAGCTTGGTATCGAAGGCGAGCATGCAGAAGGCGTGATCTCCGCCGTATCTTCCTTCGTGATGTCGGAGAAAATAAGAGCCCTGATCTTACCGGACAGGAAGTTGCTGTCATCGGTGGCGGTAATGTTTCTATGGACGCTGTCCGCACAGCAAAACGTCTCGGTGCTAAAAAAGTAAGTATCGTTTACAGACGCCGTACTGCAGATATGACTGCTCTTCCGGCTGAGATTGAAGGTGCTGTTGCTGAGGGAATTGAAGTTCTCACATTGAAAGCTCCATCCAGAATAGAGACAGATGAGAATGGACACGTTTCAGGCATCTACGTCACACCACAGATGATCAGCAAGATCAAAGACGGTCGTGCAAGTGTCTGTCCGACAGGAGAAGAAGATTTCCTTATCCCTTGCCAGACACTCATCGTTGCAATCGGTCAGGATATCGAATCTGAACACTTTGCCGAAGCCGGCGTTCCGGTTTCCCGCGGTAAGATCATGACAGAACGTTATGGCGGTTTCGATAACATCCCTGGCGTATTCGCCGGTGGAGACTGTGCGTCCGGACCTGCTTCTGTAATCAAAGCAATTGCTGCTGCAAAGGTTGTTGCCGCCAATATCGATGAATATCTTGGTTTCCACCATATCATCAGCTGCGATGTTGAGATTCCGGAGCCACGTTTAAGCGACCGTGAGCCATGTGGAAGAGTTGAGATAACAGAGCGCGAAGCCTGTAGCCGTGTCTGTGACTTCGAAGGCGTTGAAAACTGTATGACAGAAGCCGAAGCAAAACAGGAATCCCACAGATGCCTGCGCTGCGACCACTTCGGTTATGGTATTTTTAAAGGAGGTCGGAAAGAAAAATGGTAAATATTACAATTGATAATCAGAAAATATCCGTACCTTCCGGAACTACTATCATGGAAGCTGCGGCAAAGCTTGGAACTCCGATTCCGAAATTATGTTATTTAAAAGATATCAACGAGATTGCGGCCTGCCGTGTCTGTGTTGTTGAGATTGAAGGGAAAGATCGTCTGGTCACCTCCTGTAATAACGTTGTGACCGAGGGCATGGTGATCTACACCAACAGCCCAAAAGTACGCATTGCAAGAAGACAGACTGTACAGCTTATCCTTTCCCAGCATGACTGCAAATGTGCAACCTGTGTCAGAAGCGGGAACTGTACACTTCAGCAGGTTGCAAATGACCTGAACCTGATCGATCTTCCGTTCAAAGAACGTTTTGAAGAAACTCCTTGGGACAAGACATTCCCTCTCATCCGTGATTCACGCAAATGTATCAAATGTATGCGCTGTATCCAGATTTGTGACAAGATCCAGGGACTGAACATCTGGGATGTTACAAGTACAGGTTCAAGAACAACGATCAATGTAAACGGAAATAAAAAGATCAACGAAGTCTCCTGTTCTCTCTGCGGGCAGTGTATCACACATTGTCCGGTCGGTGCACTTCGTGAGCGTGATGATACAGAAGACGTATGGAGTGCGATTGCTGACAAGAAGAAAGTTGTTGTCGCACAGGTTGCTCCGGCAGTCCGTGCCGCGTGGGGAGAGGCTCTCGGTCTTTCCAGAGAAGAAGCAAAAATCGGAAAGATCATGGACGCCTTGAAAAAGATCGGCGTAGACTACGTCTTCGATACTTCTTTCTCTGCTGACCTTACAATCATGGAAGAAGGAAATGAATTTCTGCAGCGCTTCACCAAAGGAGAATTAAAGCTGCGTCCGATGTTCACTTCCTGCTGCCCTGGATGGATCCGTTTCATCAAATCACAGTACCCACATCTGGTGCCACAGCTGTCCACAGCCAAGTCACCACAGCAGATGTTCGGTGCTGTTATGAAGACTTATTTTGCACAGTCCATCGGTGTTGCTCCGGAAGATATTTACACCGTATCTGTCATGCCTTGCGTAGCAAAAAAAGGCGAACGCAACATGGAACTTTTCTACGGTGAGTATGCCGGACATGACATTGACACAGTTCTCACTACAAGAGAGCTGACAAGAATGATCCGTGCTGCACATATTGATCCAAAGAGCCTGAAAGACCGCGAATGTGATCCGCTTATGAAAGAGTGGTCCGGTGCCGGTGTTATCTTCGGTGCTACCGGCGGTGTTATGGAAGCTGCACTTCGTTCCGCACACTATCTTGTAACCGGACGTAACCCGGATCCGGATGCATTTAAGATCGTCCGCAGTCCATCCTTTGAGACGGGTGTTGTAGAAGCTGAAGTACAGATCGGTGATGCTACGATCCGCGCTGCTGTTGTCAGTGGTCTTGGAAATGTACGCAAACTGCTTGAAGCAATTGAACATGGTGAAGTACACTACGACTTTGTGGAAGTTATGGCCTGTCCAGGAGGATGCGTCGGCGGAGGCGGTCAGCCGATCCACGACGGCGAAGAACTTGCACACACACGTGGTGCAAACCTCTATTTCCTTGACAAGAACGCCAAGATCAGATTCTCCCATGAGAACCAGGATGTTATGAAATTGTACAACGATTTCCTTGAGAAACCATTGTCACACAAATCACATATGCTGCTTCATACAGATCATACAAAGTGGGAGATGCCGAGATAACTATTCATCATTTTGCATTCTGAAATAGGCATCCCAAAAGTTTCAATCAGTGCAGGGGCCGCATTTTCCGACCGTGAAAATCCTAGCGAAAGTATTTTCAAAGATGCCGACAAGGCTCTGTATCACGTAAAGAAAAACGGGCGAAACGGATGCGGTTTTTAATAAAGAAAAAGCAGGCAGAACAAGTTTGTCCTGCCTGCTTTTTCTTTATTCTACTGTTACACTCTTCGCAAGGTTTCTCGGTTTATCTACATCAAGTCCCTTCGCAACACTTACATAATATCCAAGTAACTGCAGCGGAATCACTGCGAGACTTCCCATGAAATGCTCATCCACTTTCGGAACATAGACTGTAAAGTCTACCTTATCTTCCATCTCATAATTGCCATAGTTTGTCACACCCATCAGATATGCGCCACGGCTCTTGCATTCCATCATATTGCTGACTGTCTTCTCATACAGCTTGCTCTGTGTCAGAACTCCGATCACAAGAATGTTGTCCTCGATCAGACTGATTGTTCCATGCTTCAACTCACCTGCTGCATAAGCCTCGGAATGAATATAAGAAATCTCTTTCAGTTTCAGACTTCCTTCCAGACACACTGCATAATCAACTCCACGACCTACAAAGAAAACATCATGTGCATTCGCATATTTGGCTGCGAACCACTGGATTCTCTCCTTGTCCTGAAGAATCTTCTCGATCTTGTCCGGAATCGTCTGAAGTTCAGAAATGTAGTAGCTGTACTGCTCGTCTGTGATCAGCCCCTTCACCTTCGCGAACTGAACCGCAATACAATCCAAAGCCACAAGCTGTGCACTGTATCCCTTTGTTGTCGCAACCGAAATCTCCGGTCCTGCCAGTGTATAGAACACCTTGTCCGCCTCACGGGCAATACTGCTTCCAATTACATTTACAACTGCAAGTGTAGCAAGTCCTTTCTCTTTCGCCATACGCATTGCTGCCAATGTATCTGCTGTCTCTCCGGACTGGCTGATCACGATAACCAGACCATCCTTCACAAGCGGCATCTCACGATAACGGAACTCAGATGCAAGCTCTACTCGAACCGGAATCTGGGCCATCTCTTCAATTACATACTGCGCCTCTACTCCGACATGCCATGCAGATCCGCACGCAACAATGTAAATCTGGCTGTACTTCTTGATCTCTTCCTCTGTAAGATCAATATCAGTAAAATCGATCACTCCGTCTTTTACAACTGAATTCAGAGTATCACGGATTGCTTTCGGCTGCTCATAGATCTCTTTCATCATAAAATGCTCAAATCCAGCCTTTTCTGCTGCCTCTGCATCCCATTTGATCTCTGTTGTCTCTTTCTCGATCTCATCACCGTTCAGGTCATAGAAATGAGCCTCGCCCGGAGTAAGTTTCGCAAACTCAAGATTTCCGATATAATATACATTTCTTGTATATTTCAGAATAGCTGGAACATCAGATGCCACATAGGTCTCGCCATCTGCGATACCGATGATCATCGGGCTGTCTTTTCTAGCAACCCAGATCTCTCCAGGATAATCCTTGAACATCAATTCAAGTGCATAAGAACCACGTACACGAACCATTGTCTTTGCGATCGCATCGATCGGTCCTAAATTGTATTTCTTATAATAGTAATCAACCAGCTTAATCACTACTTCTGTATCTGTATCACTGTAGAATGTATAACCATGCTTTAACAGCTTCTCTTTCAGCTCTGTGTAATTCTCAATGATACCATTGTGAACTCCGACCACTTCAGACTCCACGGTACCGGAACCACTTTTCTCACAGTTTCCTGACACATGCGGATGTGCATTCACCTGGCTCGGCTCACCGTGAGTCGCCCAGCGTGTATGACCGATACCACAAGTTCCCTTAAGTGCCTTACCACTGTCAGTCTTCTCTGAAAGATTGCTCAAACGTCCCTTCGCCTTAACAACCTGTGACAGATGCTCTCCGTCACGCACTGCAAGACCGGCTGAATCATATCCTCTGTATTCCAACTTGGACAATCCGTCCAACAGAATCGGAGCTGCCTGATGATTTCCTGTAAATCCTACGATTCCACACATAAATAATTCCTCCTATTAACTATCTGTATCCCACTCTACAAATAGTTATATGCATTTCCATGTTGTTTTCCCTTTTCAATGAGCCTATCACTTTCGTAATTGTTACAAAAAAGTTAAATAACTCATTCGTTAGTGTAACACAGATAGGCGAAATAGGGAAGTAAAAAATGCATTTTCTTAATCGCTTTCCATTGCTACATTGGCCAGTCAGGAAACCTTCCGTTCATGATTGCATGCATAATCCTCTCCTTCGCCCCTGGTGTCTCCCTGTTGATCTGCTCTATTAGCTGTTTTGCATACGCTCTTTTTGTTGAGCCGTCTACCGGGCAGGTATTCTTAACCACACGGATTCCCTGGTCTGCAACAAAATGCGCTACCCCCTGCTCCGGAACATACATCATCGGACGGATCACCGTCACTCCGGCTTCCGGTAATTCTGTCACCGGTGGAAATGCATAGAATCGTCCTTCATAGATCAATGACATCAATGCTGTCTCTATAAAATCATCCTTATTATGTGCATATGCCATCTTATTGATTCTAAGCTCTCCCAGTCGTTGATACATCGCACCCTTCCGAAGTTTTGCACACAACGAACACGGCCTTACATCCTTGTTTTCCTGAAATACGATCCGGGCGATCTCTGTATCGACCTGCTCATAAGGAATCTCCAAGTGCTTACAATACTCTGCTACACCCGTAAAATCCATTCCTTCAAATCCCACGTTACAGGTAATGGCGGATAATTCGAACCGCTTCGGGTAAAATCCTTGCAGCAGTTTCATTGCATACAGCAATGTCAACGAGTCCTTTCCACCGGAAACGCCTACAGCAATCCTATCGCCCTCTTCTATCATGTTATAATCTTGTATTGCCTGACGGATCAGGCTTAATAATTTCTGTTGTTTCATATTTCCTTCATTTTTTCTTTCACTTTATCCGGTACATCGATCAGTCCAAATCGATAAAACATTCCATAAATGTAGGTAACGCCCCTGATATCTCCAAGAGCCTTCGGCCTTTCCACTATTTCTCCTGTCTGCTTTATATTATGAAACGCCAGCTTCACCGAACTCCAGGCCAGACTTTTACTTTTTTCTCTGCGGTCGATCCATAATTCTTTCGTATATTCACCATTTCTTCCTTTTCTCACTTCATAGGTGAACGGCAAACCGGAATATGTTTTAAACATTATATTTTGATAACTGAGGATCATATCCCATAAATGCTCTTCACTCGGTTCTTCCTGCAGTCTTCTCATTAAATCATAATTCATATCAGAAGCTTTCCTCAACTACTACTTTGCATCTTTCTATGCTCATCACATAACCTTCCAAATATTAGTTTCATAATATCACTTTTCCATAATACTTTACAACAATTTTGCGAAATTCGGGTTGCGGATTTTGTAAGCATCTCTTATACTTTATTATTATGATGTAGGTGCGGGAATTGCATAGCAATGGAGCAATCCGGTTGCATCAGTGAGTGGAAAAATTTTACTTTTTGCACTCACACCTTATTATGTATGAACGTGGAGGGATGAAAGCATGAAGATACTTCTGATCAACGGGAGTCCTAAAGGTAAAAGAAGTAATTCATTAAAGCTTGCATACAGTTTCATTGAAGGATTTAAAAATGGATGTACGAATGATGAAGAAAGCCTCTCCATCGATGAACTCCATGTAGCTTCAATGAATATAGCTGCGTGTAAAGGATGCTTTGCGTGCTGGCAGAAAACACCTGGCATATGCTGTATCAAGGATGATATGCAAACGGTTATTGAAAAACTGATTGATGCTGATCTTATTCTTTGGTCTTTTCCACTGTACTATTTTAATGTCCCAGCTATCTTAAAGAATTTGATCGATCGTCAGCTTCCTATGAGTCTTCCTTTTATGAGTTCAAAGCAGGACGGATACGGAAGCGGAAGTCATGACTCCAGATATGATATGGAAGGTAAAAGACATGTGCTGATCTCCACCTGTGGCTTTTATTCTGCTGTTGGAAACTATGACAGTGTATTGCGGATGTTTGATCATTTTCTCGGCAAAGGAAATTATACGACCATCTTTTGTGGTCAGGGAGAATTATTCCGTGTAAAAGAATTGTCTGCAAGAACAGATGAATATCTTTCCACTGTAAAGTGTGCCGGCTCAGAATATGCAATGACTGGAACAATTTCTGAAAAAACAGATACAATACTCCACACGCTTTTATATCCCAGAGATGTGTTTGAAAAAATGGCAGATGCCAGCTGGGGCATTAGTAAAACGACCGGAGAAAAGGAACCGGATGATCTTGTATTTACCCGGCAAATGGCCTCTCTTTATAACAAAGACAGCTATGATGGAAAAGAACGCGTACTTGAGATACACTTTACCGATTTGGGACACACCTACCAGATTCAGCTTAGCAAGACTGGAAGTGAAGTTTTTACTGACGGACGTCTTTCTCCAACTACTCGCATAGATACGCCTTTTACTGTATGGTCAGCTATTTCCCGTGGAGAAATCGGTGGCGCAGAAGCATTGGGGAAACAGATGTATACGGTATCCGGTGACTTTTCCTTGATGATTGATTGGGATAAATTCTTCGGAAGCGCATCTGTAGTCAAAAAAACAGAGAAAACGCCTCAAAATACGATTGAACAGAAAAATCCTTCCATGATGACAATGCTTATACCGTGGATTACGTTCTGGATTGCTGTTTCTATTCATCCGGAAGTCGGAGCTGTGATCACACTACTTGTGGTCGCAACAGTACCATTTATTATGCGAAATCGTAAATTTGTAATTTGGGATCAGCTCTCTATGGCAGCTGTTGCTATACTTTCTGCAGCCGCAAATATAACCGGAAACGGAGTTCTTCTGACAAACATCGGATATCTTGTATTTGGACTATTCTGGCTGCTTTCATGCCTGACAAAAGAACCTTTATGCGCTGCGTATGTAAAATATAATTATGGTGGTGAAAGTGCACACCGGAACCCTCTCTTTATGAAAACAAATTATATTCTTGCAGCAGCATGGGGAGTGTTATATGTGCTGACAGCAATCTGGACCTTTCTGCTTAAGAAAGCCGGACTTGGAAGTGTGCTTATCCTTGTGAATAATCTGATTCCTGTATTGATGGGACTTTTCACAGCATGGTTTCAAAAATGGTATCCTGCACGGATGGCAAGAGGCAAGAGAAAATAGTATTTTCTCTTGCGCCTTCACAGATTTCTTCTTCTACCACTTCAGCCGCTTCCTTATTCTCTGCACTGACCGAGATATACATCTTCAACTTCGGTTCTGTTCATGCTCAACAACTGCATAATCGAGCATCCTCCTCAATCAAATGGTCAATACGAACCGTGTTAGAAATAGACGCACGGCGGACAATCCCATGAACTTCATATCCCTTCTCCAGAAGGAACTCCGCAAGATAAGAACCATCCTGACCTGTATTACCTGTAATTAATGTCTTTTACATTATCCCCTTCATAGGAGATCAAAGAACGTATTCCAAGTCCCCTGTCAAAAAATATTTCATCTTCTTCAGAAAATTCCACGCTTCCGAGATATCCCTTATATCCCATAAATTAGATTATAACTCAAACTCTTTCAATAGCTTTTCCTGATACTCCTTATCAACCGCCGCTTTCAATATATCTGCTGTACGCCCGAGTTTTGATAATTCAATATTTAACTGGTTAATTCTGTTTTCTCCTTCTGTTATTCCAATCTTGCGTCCTGCTTCAATTCCTCGTCTTTCTGCGGTTAACATTCCTATATTGTAATCTCTGATTGCTCTTTGCCTTGTCTCGTATTCTAATCTCTTCTTTTCATCTGCGCTTAATTTATCCAATACGTCATATGCTTCTTCCAATTCAGAATTTTTCTTTGCCATTTCTTCAAAATCCTTTCTGGTTTTTCCTCCAAGAAAGCGCATCCACTGCAACAGGCTTGTCTCATTTTTCTCTTCCGGTGGAAGTTTTGACAATTCTAAGATATGCATCTCCATAAGATCTGTATACTCTTTTCCTGTCTTTGCATCGCAGAATGCAATTCTCCGATAACACTCTTTATCATCTAGAAAATGATCATATGCAAGAATGCTCACATGGATACACTTCTTCAAGCAATCGTATCCCTCGCCTTCTTTTATTTCACTTGTATACATCTTACTTAGATAATAAACAGAACGATTTGCCCAGCAATCAAATGCTTCTACCTGCATCTCAAAATCAATCTGTTCTCCATTCTTCAGTTTCACCCGGACATCTAAAATCCCATACTTATCATCTTTCGATTCTTTTCTGAGATTCGTAGGCATAAGTTCCGTGTTCTCTACCTCACCGGATGGAACGTTCAATAGTGCTGCGATAATATTCTTGCGGATGTTATCATTCTGCATCAATTCCTTGAAACAGAAATCTACCGTTGGAAGCATGATAAAGTCTTCCTGCTCCTCTTTCGATTCTTTACAATGTGATGATACGCTCTTAGTTGATACACTTTTCTTGTTTTCTTTCATAGAATTCTCCTCTCTTCTGTGCAACGAATGATTGCCTGAAGAAGAGGATTCTAAAGTTATATTTATCTTAACACAAGATAGTTTTCTATGGAAGTAACTATCCCCTTAAAATCAGATATTTGAGAAACTTACTCCATCACATAATCTTCAAACAATATTCATCTTTTTGGGTTGTCATCGGATTATCTGCTCGAAAATCTGAGCTTATTGAATAATTACCGATTTGGTTCATAGATCTTTTTGCAGTTCATCAGAATGATGACTGCGTGGTATTAGATTAGCATGAGAATTCTATTATTGCAAGCTGAATTTTTGTAAGCATCTCAAAACATGACGCACTAGTATTACAGCAGTTTTTCTTCTATACTAGCCGCATCATCAATGGAGGCACTTACCATTCTGATTCCGTTTCACCAGATGTGTACCAACTTCTTACATTGGCATATTCCAAAAAATACCGTCCTAGCCAATCGCAGACTATCCCACAGTTGCCCCTTGGAAACAGTTCAATAAAACCGTCTCTAAAGAATTCACCGTTCGCGTAGCAGCTCACCAACAAAGTGTTAAGTCTTATGGTCATAACCCGCTGTCGCGCTTCTCCGTTTTTCAAAGTGCTGACCTTTATTGTCATAACCCGTACGCAAACTCACTTTGTTAAAACTATACAACTACATAGCACTTCTTTGTTGCAACATGAACAATCATCCCCCCTCACTACCTCTAATTCTTCGGAAAAATGAAGGTATCATGTCACTACCTTGCTCTGCAATAGAACAGGCTCGCAGTAGGGGTATTTTGCATGAGTTTTATACGCCACCGTAGACCATCAAATCGCCACTGAAAGTTTGAGGTAGACATTCGTCGGAGCCGCAATCGACAAACCAACATAACCGGTACCAGCAACTGCAATTCTATACTCCTTTTTCATGTCCTAATATCCTCCTAAACTTTATTTCAATTCTTTGTTTTTTCTTCATGTAGCCATACGTTCAATATCAATAACACCTGCAGCTTCCCCTCCCGGTTCCACTGCAGATCATCATTCTTATATCATTTTCCTTATCTCTTCTATCTAATCCATCACTTGGATCCACTGCCCTTAAGCACAACTCCGACAGTCTTAAGCAGAATTTTGATATCCATTCCGATATTCCAGTTCTTGACATATTCCATATCAAGCTTTACAACTTCCTCAAAGTCAGTGATATCACTTCTTCCGCTCACCTGCCACATTCCGGTCAGTCCCGGCTTCACGGCAAGTCTTCCGCGGTGATATGGCTCATACTGTTTCCACTCATCTACTGTTGGTGGACGGGTTCCTACGAGACTCATATCTCCTTTGAGTACATTCCAGAACTGCGGGAATTCATCCAAAGATGTCTTACGGATAAACCAGCCAAGTCCATGCTTGCTTCCATCCGCTCCGCTTCCGATGATTCTTGGGTCATTCTCCATCTTGAACATGAGCCCCTTCATCTCGTTCTGTTTCATCAGTTCTTTCTTGCGTTCCTCTGCATCCATATACATGCTTCGGAATTTATAGATCTTAAATAATTTACCGTTTTTTCCTACTCTCATCTGAGAGAAGAAGATTGGCCCCGGTGAAGCAATATAGATTGCCGGAGCAAGGAATATTGTAATGATACCTGTCAGAATCATTCCAACGATTCCGCCACAGATGTCTATCGTTCTCTTCATCATGGCCTGCCGTGAGGAAATCACTCTGACGCTGGAAGTCAGGACTGTATATCCACCCATGCGGTTAATAAACTGATTTCCTGCCCATCCTGCTCTGTCTCCCAGACATTCGTGAACTGTAATTCCCATGTTCACGCATGTTTCAAACAAATCTTCCGGTATCAATGTTTTCTTCTTAATTCCAACAAGAAGAGCATCAACCCATCTTTTCTGTATGTATTCAGTTACTGTATCAATCTTACTTACAACCGGAATTCCTTCGATCATTTCATTTTCTTCCGGTTCGCGGTCTGCAAGTACGATTCCGACAATATCGAATTCATTAAATACATTCTGTTCCACCCGTCTTAACATGGAATCTATTTCATCACTTGTTGAAACAAGGAGTATATTTATTTTTGAATAGAGCATATTGCCATGTTTCAGCAAATATTTCTTCCATACGATTCGCACCGCATAAAGCAGAACCACTGCCATTGGAATGAATGAGCTGATCACAAGACGCGAGGTCATGCTTCCCTGTTTGCTCATAAAAAGATATACGATCACAAGCACACTCACGATAAACACATGCTTCAATACATTCTTAAACTCTACAAAATATCCTCTTCTCATGATCCCATGATATGGCTCTGTAAAGAAAGCTGTACAAATGTCTATCAGTATAATAATAATCCCGATATTCAGATATAATCCGTTATGATACAGATCACTTGTTCCCATGCGCAATACATAACTGCTTATATAAGCCAGCTGTAATGCAACAAGATCTAGTATAATGAAATCCCAGTGCTTCAACCAGCCGTTACTGTTCTTCCTATACATTCGCGTACACCCTTTTCCCCTGATAATCTTCTGTCTGACTGCATAACAAAACATCTGATTTTATTTATCTTAAATGCTTTGTCTGTTTTTTCTCTGTAAACTGAAATATGCAGCGGATATTCTCCACTGCATATCCGGCTATTCCTGTTTGCTTTTACCGTAGTAGTATGAATTATACTTACTATAGTATTTTTCTTTCTTCATATCCACTTTATTCAGTACTGCACCGAGAAGCTTACATCCACTCTTTGTAAGCTGTTCTTTTGCTTTCATTGCATCTCTTCTGCTTACTGCTTCGCTCTCGATTACGAGGATTGCTCCATCACATTGTTTTGCTGCGATTGCTGCATCACTCATACTGATGATCGGTGGTGTATCAATCAAAATATAATCATAAACTTTTCTTGTCTCTTCGATCAATCTGCCAAAACGTCCCTGCTCCAGAAGCTCTGACGGGTTCGGAGCATACGGACCTGAAAAGATAATCTCAAGATTACGGTAATTGGTAGAATAAATTATTTCTTCCAAAGCAACCTGTCCACTTAAATACTGTGACAGTCCATTGGTCTTCTGTTTGATCTGGTAACGTTTGATATAACTGGACTTACGAATATCTGCATCTATGATCAGAACTCTCTTTCCCATCTTTCCAATCTCTACTGCAAGCTGGAAAGCCACATCACTTTTTCCTTCATTTGGATAACAGCTTGTGAGAACAATACTCTTTGTCTCTACACCACTGAACTGCATATTTGTACGGAGGGTTTTAATAGCCTCTTCATAGAAGACATCTTCTTTTCTGGAATCTGTCAATATAACTCTCTGAATTGCCATTTATTTTTTCCTCCTTTTCTTCTTTTTCTTCGATGTTGTCTTGCTTGAATTGCGAGGTCCTTTTCCTGTAATGTAGTCTTTTCTATCCGGAATACTTGCCAGTGTTGTCAGACCGAGGTAGTTCTCGATATCTTCCTCTGACTTGATTGTATCATCCATCAGTGTGAGAAGGATAATAATACCTGCGGAAAGAATCAGACCAGCCAGTGCTCCGATCAGCACATTCTTCTTTGTACTCGGACTTGTCTGGATTGTCGGCACTTCACCTTCTTCAATAACTTTCGGTGGTGTTACTTCCATCTTGTCTCCGATAAAGTCAGCTGATGTCTTCGCCAGCGTGTCAGCAATCTTCTTTGCCATCTTTGGATCTTTGTCTATTGCTGTAATGGAAAGAATACGTGTATCACTTGGATTCTCTATTGTGATACATTCCATCAACTCTTTATATGTCATATCCAGATTCAGTTCATCTACTACGTCCTGCAATACTGTACGGCTTGTGATCAGGATGTTGTAGTCTTTCGTCAGCTGACTACCGATCTGCAGATCAGCCAGTGAAGAAAGTGTTGTTTCCTTTGTGAGAACAAGCATTGTAGATGTTGCGCTGTAAACAGGTGTCATCAAAAGCTTTGTTGCTGCTCCGGCAATCACTGCTCCTGCCAGTACGGCTGCAAGGATTACCAAAACACGCTTTTTCAATGCGTAGTATAGTTCTCTGAGGTCAATCTCGACCTCGTCGTCATCATGCGTCTTTCCCATCTTTGCTCCCCTTTATTTTATTATTTTGTTTTCTGTAATGCGAAGTGCATTCTCTCTTGTTATCTGTCTGAGGTAAGTACTGTCTAAATGCTTCCTCATCCAACCCATTGGCTCTTTTGTATCAGGCATTCTGCTCCCGATATTGTGCATATCAGTTCCCATAAAATGGATATTCCTTTTTTTCAGATTATCCTTACACCAGCGCGCTGTTGCATCATGCCAGCCTCCACTGACGGATCTGTAATTCATTTGGATCAATGCTTCCAGATCGATCAGTTCTTCCACACGCTTACCTTTTCTAAGGCAACGATACCTCTCCGCATGAGCAACTACCGGAGTATATCCTGCTCTTGACAGATTCCTCACCGCTGTACATATCTCTGAATAAGGCACTGACGGCATAAACTCAACCAGTACGTAATTACTGTCTGCCAACGTAAGCAGTTTTCCCTCTTCAAGCAGTCGTATAACACTATTAGAATAAAAAATCTCCTGACCTGTCCAGATTCGAATTGGTCTTTTGCACTTCACCTTTCCCTCTGGTCCTTGCACCGGACGATTTGCACGGCTCATCAGCTCATCCCGAAGCCGTCTCAGCTTCTCCGGATCTCTGTTCGGAAACGCTTTGGAATAATGTGAAGTTGCAAACACATCTGTGATTCCCTGTCTTCTCGCCATAGAAAGCATATGAAGACTTTCTTTCATCGAAGACGCTCCATCATCAACTCCGGGCAAGATATGGCTATGTATATCAATCATCTTTAACTCATCCTTTTACACAATGAAAGAGACACCTGGGATAAAAAATCTGTCCTGCCGTGCCTCCTTGTTCCGTCGTATCTTATTGCCTTTAATACTCAATTAATGATATTTCATTTTTCTTTTACTGTCAAGATATTTTCATGTATATTTTTATGAACCTTGTAACATTTTGTAACATTATAGTGATTTCTCGTTTATTTCTTCATTTTGGGTTCAAAAATCAATGAAGCCAGGTATCCAAAAATAAGTGCTGCGCTGATTCCGGCGGCACTTGCCTTGAACCCTCCCAGAAAGATTCCGAGGAATCCGTTTTTATCAACAGCTTCCTTCACACCTTTCCACAGGACATTTCCGAATCCCAGAAGTGGAACGCTTGCGCCTGCTCCTGAAAATTTTACAAATGGTTCGTATGCTCCAATAAATCCAAGCACTGCGCCTGTACAGACGAGTAATACCATAACCCGTCCCGGCATCAGCTTTGTTCTGTCCAGAAGAATCTGCACTGCAGCGCAGATGAGACCTCCGATTAAAAATGCTTTTATATAATCCATTTTTCTATTCCTTTTCTTTTTTTAACACACACTTAGCACATTTTTTACTTCTTCCTATTATAATAGGGCTTTTCAACAGTGTTCGATCATAATCGCATGCGCAATTCCAGGCACACTTGCTCCTTCATTGAAGCTGACCGTTGACATCAATGCACCGGTCGGCACAAAGAGTATCCTTCTCCATTCTCCGTTCTCAATCTTTGGCAGAATATAAGAAGCCAGTGTTGACGCTGCGCATCCACAGCCGCTTCCGCCGGCATGTGTATCCTGTGTCTCCTGATCAAAGATAGTCATTCCACAATCCATATGCTTTTTTCTGATATCATATCCTCTGCTTTTCATTAGGTCAAAAAGTATGGATTGACCAATATATCCAAGATCACCTGTTATAATCTGATCGTAATCTTCCTGTGTACGTCCAAGATCCTGAAAATTACGGTAGATGGTATCGGTTGCAGCCGGAGCCATACATGCCCCCATGTTCTGTGAATCCTTCAGGCCAAAGTCCACAATCTTCCCTATCGTAACGCCGGTGATCCGAACATGCCGGAACTGGGATTTTCTTTGACGTTGCTTATCGGAATGTATTTTATTCAGATGGCTTCCTACGAGGAAAGCCCCGCTGGCTGTCACGGTCCAGTGTGCGGAAAGTGGTCTCTGGTTCGCATATCCTAACGGAAATCGAAATTCTTTCTCTGCACTTCCGAAATGGCTGGATGTTACTGCCAGCATGTAATCTCCGTATCCTGCTGCCACACTCATTGCTGCTAATGCCAGTGCTTCTCCTGATGTGGAACATGCGCCATACAGGCCGAATATGGGAATCTGCAGATCTTCCACTCCCATAGAAGTTGCGATCCCTTGTCTGAGAAGATCTCCACCAAAGAGATAACGCACAGACTTCGGATCTACATGCGACTTTCCAAGTGCCAGTACACAGGCTTCCTTCTGCATGTTGCTTTCGGCTTCCTCCCAGGTCTCTGCTCCAAACAGGTCATCCTCATTTGTCAGATCGAAGTATTTTCCAAGCGGTCCCTGAGCTTCTTTGCTTCCGGCAACAGATGCTGCGCTTAGAAGATAAGGTGCTTTTGTGAATACAATGCTCTGTGCTCCACGAAGCTGGGACAGATGAAAAGGACCGCACTCCGACTCAATTGTCCGGTTCTTGTTTCCCGTATCATTCATATCATTTCCTCATTTCTGATGTTTCATTATTTATTTTTAAGGATATTATTTTCATTTTGTGAAAAACTATGTGTAGAATTTGAAAACAAAAAAGAAGGGATTTCATTTATGGACAAAATAGAACAATTAAAACAACAGAAACAATATGAAGCCTATGTCAAAAAGAAAACACCACAGCACAATGTGTGGTTCAACATGATGAAGGCGTTCTTCCTTGGTGGAATGATCTGCCTGATTGGACAATGTATTTATCATTTCTGTGAATTGAAAAAACTTTCCCCGGATGACTGCAGCAGCTGGACTTCTATTCTGCTCATTCTTCTGAGTATCCTTCTCACCGGTACCGGAATTTATCCACTGCTTGCTAAATGGGGCGGTGCCGGTGCACTTGTTCCGATTACCGGCTTTGCCAACTCTGTTGCTGCACCTGCGATTGAATATAAGAAGGAGGGCCAGGTTTTTGGTATTGGCTGTAAGATTTTCACGATTGCCGGACCGGTGATCCTGTATGGAATTGTGACGAGCTGGGCGCTTGGAGTTGTATATTGGGTATGGACGTTGATGTGAAACAAGAAATGTGTTAAATAAATGTATTAGGAAGCCGCTATTCACGGCTTCCTAATCTTTCTTTAAAATCTGTATAATCAAATACGGTTAGCTGCTGCATGGTTCTGTCAGCATGTCTGATCCAGATATCCGGCAATGGCATCCCGTTAAATGTATTATTTTTGCAAGTCGTATAAATCGCCATATCTCCAAACAGAAGGAGATCTCCGTATTCCGGTAGTTTGCTGAATTTATAGTCTCCAATGATATCCCCTGACAGGCAGGTTGGACCTCCTAACCGGACTGTAATCCCGCTATCTGTTGTCTCATCCGATGATCCAAGAAGCGGTGGACGATAAGGCATTTCCAGTACATCCGGCATATGGCAGGCGGCGCTGGCATCTACGATTGCAATCTGTGTGTCTCCATTTTTCAGAACATCCAGCACACTGGTCAGAAGAAATCCTGCATTCAATGCCCAGGCTTCTCCCGGCTCCAGATAAACCTCAACCTTCCATTCTTCCTGTGCCGTTCGAATGCATCGCTCCAGTCGCTCAATATCATATCCTGGTCTTGTAATATGATGACCACCGCCAAAATTGATCCATTTCACTTTGGCAATCAAATCACCGAACTGTTTCTTTACGGAAGCAAGGGTTGTCTCCAGATCATCCGAGTCCTGCTCACAGAGAGTATGGAAATGAACCCCATCCAAAAGTTCCATCAACTCCGGATTCTTCACAATTGCTTCATCCCACTGTACTCTTGTTGTACCCATGCGGCTTCCCGGTGCACAAGGGTCATAAATCTCATGTCCCTCCTGGGTAGAGCATTCCGGATTGATTCGAAGTCCCACGCTCTTTCCTGCCTCTTTCGCCATTCTTCCAAAGCGAAGAAGCTGGGACGGAGAATTAAATACAATATGATCGGCGTATTGAAGAAGTTCCTCGAATTCATCCGCCCGGTAACCTGCACAGAATACATGAACTTCTTTTCCCGCCATTTCCTCTGCCCCTAATCTTGCCTCATACAATCCACTGGCCTCTGTACCCGCCAGATACGGTTCAAAAAAAGGATAACAATCATAATTACTGAATGCTTTCTGTGCCAGAAGCATCTTACATCCTGTCCGTTCTGCTACTCCACCGAGCAGTTTTGCGTTTTCTATAAGTGCTTTTTCATCCAGTATATAACAAGGTGTTTTGATGTTCTGAAATTCCGGCGGAATAATTCCGCCGGTGGCTGTAAATGGTGCTCTTTTATCTAATCTTTCCATCAGTCTACCAGCTTCGGATCATGATTTTCACTGCGCGGCAGACCATAACGGTCAAGTGCGTCCAGGAACGGATCCGGATCAAATTCCTCTACGGTATATACACCCGGTCTAATCCATTTTCCAGTCAGCATCATCAATGCTCCGCACATTGCCGGAACACCTGTTGTATAACTGATTGCCTGGCTTCCAACCTCATGGTAGCATTCCTGATGATCGCATACGTTATAGATATAGTAAGTCTTCTCTTTTCCATCTTTTACACCGGTAAAAATACAGCCAATATTTGTTTTTCCTTTTGTGCGTGAACCAAGACTTGCCGGATCCGGAAGAAGTTCTTTCAGGAACTGGATCGGAACGATTTCCTGTCCATTATACTGGATCGGTGTTGTAGAAAGCATTCCCACATCCTCAAGACAACGCATATGATCCAGATAACTTTGTCCAAAAGTCATAAAGAAACGAATACGTTTCACACCTGGAATTGTTTTCGCAAGAGACTCTATTTCCTCATGATGAAGCAGATACATGTCCTTGTCTCCGACCTGATCAAAGTTGTATTCTCTCTTAATATCCATCGGCGGGATTTCTACCCAATGTCCATTTTCCCAGTAACTTCCCGGTGCACTTACTTCACGAAGATTGATTTCCGGATTAAAGTTTGTCGCAAATGCATATCCATGATCACCGCCATTGCAGTCCAGAATATCAATGGTATCGATCTGATCAAATTCATGTTTTAATGCATATGCACAATATGCCTGTGTGACACCCGGGTCAAATCCGCATCCAAGCAGTGCTGTAAGACCTGCATCTTCAAATTTTTTGCGGTATGCCCACTGCCAGGAATAATCAAAATATGCTGAAAATCCTTCTTCTTTACAGCGTTTTTCGTAAATCGCACGCCACTTCGGATCATCCGTATCTTCCGGCTCGTAGTTCGCTGTATCCATATAGTTTACGCCACATGCCAGACACGCATCCATAATCGTCAGATCCTGATATGGAAGCGCAATATTCATTACCAGATCCGGTTTGTAATCATTGATCAGTTCGATCAGCTGATCCACATCGTCTGCATCAACCTTAGCTGTCGTAAGAACTGTTTTTGTCTTTCCTTTTAGCTTTTCTGCAAGTGCATCACATTTTTCCTTTGTACGGCTTGCAATACAAAGTTCTGTGAAGACCTCATCTGCCTGACAACATTTCTGAATTGCTACACTGGCTACTCCTCCGCAGCCGATTACAAGTACTCTACTCATAACTCTTCTCCTTTTCTTGACATGTAACTGTTTTCTTCAACAGTTGTATATTTATAATTGCTCTCTTATAAGTTGCCGGTTTATTTTGCAATTGCAAGAAGCAGTTCACGAAGAACCTTACATGCTGTTGCGGTTGAGACACCACTTGCATCCAACATAGGAGCAAGTTCATTCACATCCGCTCCTACTACATTTGCCTGTGCAACTGTACGGATGGCTTCAAGAAGCTCTAAGAAAGTTACTCCCCCCGCCTCCGGAGTCCCTGTTCCCGGAAATACTGCCGGATCCAGACAATCTAGATCAATTGTAAAATAAATTGGTACATTTTTCTCTTTCAATTCTCTTACAGTCTCTTCCAGTCCGTCAAAAGAAAGTGGATGGAAATCTGTATGCTGCGCGGCAAATCTAAATTCTTCTCTCTCTCCGCTTCGGATACAGAACTGATGAATACGTCCGTCTCCCAGAAGATCATGGCATCTTCGCAGAACGCATGCATGACTCAATCTGGCTCCCAGATAATCATCCCTTAAATCTGCATGTGCATCAAAATGGATGATATGTAGATCCGGATATTTCGCAGCTACAGCGCGTACTGCTGCCAGCGTCACCAGATGTTCTCCTCCCAGAAGCAATGGAAATTTATCTGATTTCAATATTTCTTCTGCTCTCTTTTGAATATCCGAAAGCGCCATTTCACTGCTTCCAAAGCAAAGTTCCAGATCCCCACTGTCAAATACACTGATATCCATAAGGTCTCTGTCCTGATATGGACTGTAAGTTTCAAGTCCGAAACTCTCATGACGCATAGCTGCCGGACCGAATCTTGCGCCCGGACGAAAACTTGTCGTCGAATCAAACGGCGCACCATAAAGGACAATCGATGCTTCCTCAAAGCTGCTTTCGCATCCGATAAAAGTTTCTATATTCGGTAAAATCATGAATTATTCCTCCACTTCTTTCAGCATATCTTCCAGAAATGCCGGAAGGTAAAATGCTCCTTTATGGAGTCTTGTTGTATAGTAACGTGTACGAAGATTTAATGCATTCCATGCTTCTGCGTCCAGATCATCTACGGGATGATATTTTTTGCTGGCAAATCCAAACAACCAGTAACCCGCGGCAAAGGTTGGGATATGCGCCTGATAAACACGGCTGATCTGAAATGTACTGGCAATTCTTTTATGGCTTCGCTGCATTGCATGTGCATCTTCTGCGTAGAATGGACTTCCCTGCTGGTTGACCATAATTCCATCCTCTTTCAACGCATTGTAACAATTTCCATAGAATTCTCGGGTAAACAATCCTTCCGATGGGCCAAACGGATCAGAAGAATCTACGATAATGAGATCATATTTTGCCTCGCATCTTCGGATGAAACGGAGTGCATTTTCGTAATGAAGATGTACTCTTCTGTCATCCAGTCTGCATGCATTTTCCGGAAGGTATGCACGACATGCCTCGACAACCATCGGATCCATTTCTACCAGATCAATGTGCCTGACCCTGTCGTATCTGGTCAGTTCACGAACGACACCGCCATCTCCGGCTCCAATCACCATAATCTCTTTTGCTTCTTTATGAATCGCCATCGGCACATGCGTGATCATCTCGTCATAAATAAATTCGTCACGTTCTGTCAGCATTACATTTCCGTCCAGAGTCAGAACACGGCCAAATTCCGGTGTCTCAAAAATATCAATTCTCTGATAATCACTCTGTCTGGAAAAGAGCTGACGATTTACCCGGATACTGTGTTTCACATCCGGTGTATGGAATTCTGAAAACCACATTTCCATTATTATTACCTCCCTGTCAGAACATTCAGTTTCAAAATATCCGGATCTTCCGGTCCGGTCATATTACACCCCTTCGCTTTTGCATACTCGATATAATCCAGAATTTCTGCTGTGATGCGTTCCCCAGGCGCAAGGATCGGAATTCCAGGTGGATAACACATCACAAATTCACTACAGACCATACCTTCTGTTTCCCGGAGTGGCAGACTGCACTTCTCTGCATAAAAAGCTTCCTGTGGACTGGCCACTACCTGAGGATCAATATATTCCTGACTCAGAAGTCCTGTTCCGTCTGTCTGAAAACGTCTGCGGATCTCCGCAAGTGCACTCACAAGCCGTTCTACTTCCTGTGCACGGTCTCCGATCGAAAGGTAAGCAAGAATGTTTCCAATATCTCCAAATTCGATCTGAATGTCGTATTCATCACGCAGAATATCATAAACTTCAATTCCTGCGAGTCCGATATCCAACGTATGTACACTTAACTTTGTAATATCAAAATCAAAAACAGAATTTCCATTTACCAGTTCTTTTCCAAATGCATAATAACCACCGATTGCATTGATTTCCTCTCTGGCATATTCTGCCATATCTGCTACCTGATGGAAAATCTGACGGCCACGCTGTGCAAGATTCCTTCTTGAAATGTCAAGACTCGACATCAGAAGATAGCTTCCTGATGTTGTCTGTGTCAGATTGATGATCTGCCGCACATACCCGGCATGTACGTCCGGACCTGTAAGAAGCAGACTCGACTGTGTAAGACTGCCTCCGCTTTTGTGCATGGATACGGACGCCATATCTGCGCCTGCTTCCATAGCTGAAACAGGAAGTCCGCCACCGAAATAAAAATGTGTTCCATGCGCTTCGTCTACCAGACACATCATTCCTGCCTCATGTGCCATCTTGACAATTGCTCGCAGATCACTGCATATTCCATAGTAAGTCGGATTATTTACTAACACTGCAACTGCCTTTGGATGTTCTTTTATCGCTTTTGCTACCTGTTCTCTCTGCATTCCCAGGGAAATCCCAAGCCGCTGGTCTACCTCCGGATTTACATAAACAGGGATCGCACCACATAAAACAAGTGCATTCAACACACTTCTGTGAACATTACGTGGCAATATGATCTCATCTCCACGTTTGCAGGCAGTCAGAACCATTGTCTGTACAGAACTTGTCGTGCCCCCTACCATTAAAAATGCATGTGCTGCTCCAAAGGCATCTGCTGCCAGTTCTTCTGCTTCCCGTATTACAGATACCGGATGGCAGAGATTGTCCAGTGGTTTCATACTGTTGACATCGACGCCTACACATTTTTGTCCGAGAAATTCTGTCAGCTCCGGATTTCCTCTTCCCCGTTTATGACCAGGGACATCAAATGGCACAACTCTCATTCGCCGGAAAGTCTCCAGAGCCTCATGAATCGGTGCATGATTCTGGTTTAATTTAAAACGACTCCCTTTCATATTTCCTCTCTTTCCAGGTTCCTTTGTCAAAACACTTTCTTAATACAGAAAAAACGCAGATAAGGGCGCTAAGCCACAAACCTGCGTTCGGTATGTATTCGTCTGTTTTATTCTCAGCTGTAACAGAAAAGTCAATATCTTCTCTTAGATTTTTAAATAAAACTTCTGGATCATGCGTGTCAGAGTCTATATAGCAATTATACTTTTACTACTCTTATTGACCGTTTCACAAGTCTGCGCGTCTGGCGCATAAGGCTATCAAAGAAACCTACTTATAAAATTAGAGCTTTTCACTCAATCAATAAGGCAACCAAAGTTACCATAATCGGCAGTGGACCCGGCTGTCCGTATGGCCTTAACCTCGCTGGGTGGTCCGAAACAATTGCTTTGAAAAGACTCTGTCTGTTACTCTGCATCTTCGTCTCTCAAAATCGACTATAGCATAACATGTTAAAAAAACACTGTCAAGAATTTCTCCCATCTATTCGTTACTTTCTTGCAGCAATTCTTGCATTAAATTAAGGTTCGAATCAGAATGTTCCAGTTCTCTTGA
Source organism: Ruminococcus sp. OM04-4AA (assembly GCF_003462585.1). NCBI lineage: Bacteria > Bacillati > Bacillota > Clostridia > Eubacteriales > Oscillospiraceae > Ruminococcus > Ruminococcus sp. OM04-4AA. Next base: position 41,773 of record NZ_QTZH01000024.1, read on the forward strand.
ATAACGATACACCGTATCTATCACATCATTTATATCTAGCACTTTTTCTTGCTTCATCCACTGCGCCATCAGAAGTTCATGGATCAACAGGGTGCTGACAACAGCCATCTGTGCTTTCGCAAACGCTTCTCCATCGTATACTGCACCGCAAAAATAGGTACTGATGAAATATACAAGGAGCTGTTCATACTGTATTTCATATTCCGGCATTTCTTTCGCCATCCAAGCATGAAATTCTTGTATCATCTCAACATATCGTTTTTTGTCTATTTTTTCATTTACATTTCTATATAATAATTTCTTTGTTTCTTGGAGATAAGACTCCCAATCCGCTCTTAAATGTTCCATCTGATACTGATTTTGAAACATCTTTCTACTATGTGTATAGTAATCCACTTCTGCAAGAGCATTTTTCACTCCCCGCACGCCTTCTTCAGCCTGATAGTAATCAAATACATCATCCATCGAGAATATATCTTCTTCGTCAATACATTCCTGCAGATCACGTGCAATCGCCAGAATAAGAGCTGCTCGCAGATTCAGCTTTTCCTCTCTGTCCTGTAAAATCTCAATCATCACATCTCTTGCATCTAACAGTTTCGAATATAAAAACGGATCAAAATCTTCATAATCTTCTTCCTCATCTGTTTCATAAGTAAGAAAATGTACCGGTTCTTTTTTATTCATCAGGATTCTCGTCACTTCCGGACAGGATACAGAAAGTGTAACCTCCCGCACATCTTCAAATTCTTCAATATGTCTTGGATACAATTTACAGGTTCTGCACAGGCTCTCTTCTCCCAAGGCGGTATACATATCACAGAGGTTTGATTGATTCAGGAAAGCACATCTTCTGTCTTTATCCTGCTTGAATGTTCCTTCTTCCCAGTTGACAGATTCTTTCATACGCTCTGCAAATGTGCCTGTCTCATTTTTATATTTCTCTAATGAAGCTTCATCTGCAACGATCTGCCATCCGGCACAACAAGTGTCCTCACATTTTCCTGCAACACAGCTAAATTCATGATAATAATCCGGGATTGTATATAACATTAATCTACTTTATCCATTCCTTTCGCTTTTCTGATCATCTATAGAATTTCCGACCTGTTTTATTATAGCACGCACTTTTAAGAAATGGTTATAAAAAAACGCATCAAACCGACTGAATTTCAATTATCACTATTGAATATCCGGTCGATTTGATACGTTTTATTATTTTCTTAGAAATTTAATTATTTCTTTTTCTCATATAGGAACTCTTCTGGAAGTGTTACATTAAAGTCATGTGCCAGTTCGCGGAAGTTCTCCGGTGTGATTGTCTGAATCTTTCTTGGTGTCATAGAAAGAATCTTCACAAGGATCTCTGCTGACTTCTCTACTGTATGCATAAGACCGAATGTAAGATCGAAGTCTTCTCCTGAACAGAACATTCCATGATGTGCCCAAATAGCAACATCGTATTTCTCCATCAGTTCAGCTGTCTTCTCTGCGATTGCTCTTCCGCCCGGAACCATCCAGCCTACAACTCCAACTCCATCCGGGAATACGACCGGACACTCTGTTGCTGACTCCCAAAGTTCTCTTGTAAATACCTGATCATCCAAAGGAAGAACGAATGTCAGTGCGATTGTATTTGTTGTATGTGCATGGTAGATTACACGATGTTTTCCGTTTGTGATTCTCTTCTTCACTTCATGGTTCATCAGATGAGTTGGAAGCTCACTTGTCGGTCTTCCTCCCTCTACCAGTCCCCAACGGATTCTGTATTTTGTTCCTGTAGAATCAATCTCAATAATTGCAAGACATACTTCAGGATCAACGATAATATTTCTGAAATACTTTCCACTTCCTGTTACAAGGAAGAATTCTCCTGCAAGTCCCGGAACCTCTGTTCCGATCTCTGTCCATTCTCCTGATTCATTCAGACGTGGTCTGATCAGCTCAACCTCTTCTGGTTTCAAACGATAACTTAAATTACCACCATTTCTCTCATGCCATCCCTGAAGGAATCCGTCATTTGCCATTTTAATAAAATCCTGTACAAACTTTGCATCTAAAATCTTCATATTATTCTACTCCTCCTGTTTTTACTCATTTACCGCAATGTTGTTTTGTGTGGTTTATTTCTTCTTTATTATTGTTTTCTTGTGGTTTCTATTTGTATTATAGATGGTTTTATGTGGTTTGTAAACACTTTTTTCAAAAAAAATTGTACAATCCGAAAGACATTAACACAAAGCAAGCCTATCATGCTATAATTCTGAACTATATCAGGAGGTACTGATCATGGCTGTGATGATCCAGGCCAGACATCTTTTCTATGGACTTTCCATGTTAGATAAATTCAAAGGACTTGGGTGGAAGAAAAAATCCATGTTTCTTCTATGATTGGAATCCTGGTTTCGCTTGTATGTCTGATTCTCTTCGGAGCGAATTCCTTTATGATTCCAACAATAATACTGATTGTACTTCTACTGACAGTACTTCGAAAGTGGCTGGAACTATCTGTTATATGTTGATATTATATTTTCTATAATAATCTCTATAGCAAAAAGGTCTGAGACCACATGTGCTTACACATTAGCGGTTGCTGTTTTCACTTCGTGCGACCAGCAACCATTTCTAATCTCATAACTCTTCTCATAACTCTTACGGCTTGCATCTGCCACAAGGCTCATATCCTTCTTTAATCAAATCCGACCTACTTCCTGTATACTCTTCTTTGTTCTCTGCTTTGATGTCCTTCACACCAGAACAAGTTGATTTATGAAACTTTTTTGTATTCCTATTCAATATATAAGTTTCTTTTTTGGTTGGATTTGATGTTTTTGATGAATTGGATACATTTTTATCAGTCACTTCAGCTTCTGTTCCTGGAGCCCACTCACCTTCCGGCGTTGCGAGTTCTTCCGTCTGATAACTTTCTCCTGTCTCATAATTGATCACAATATATGGCTGCACATTATATACATATACGTTAAATGTCACCCCGGCGCCATCATCTTCCACAGACTTCGCCTCCATCTGGACTCCGGAAGCCACCAGGTCATCACCGCTATAGATTGGAGTGACACGATACATCACATGATTATCCGTTTCTTTGACATAATCTGCCACCTCATCCTCGAATGGAAGCATACCATCTACATTCATATAGCGTGTTCCTGTTATCAGATTGCGCTCATTCGCATTCTCACCTGTCAGCTGGAACCCAATCAGATGACAGCGGTTGTACAGATATCCACCGTCAATTCCATCATATTCCTTATTCACCCAGCCTGTTGGCTTCACACTACTGATGCTTTCTCTCTTCTGTGTCGGCATCAAATCTTCACCTACACAGGCTTCCGCTGTTTGGCATCTTCCCAGTTCATCTAACGGGCTGTATTCTTCGTAAGAATCTGTCGTAAGCTCATCTTCTGTAAATATTGGCTCATTATCATTGATCTCCACGTATGGCTGTCCTGTATACTCCGGTACTTCTTCCAACGTATCTACGGATTCTATCTGCCCTGTTGATGCGAATGTCGTTTCTGTTGTCGTTTGATTTCCGCGGTCAGAATCCTGATTGCCTGAGCCTTGTGATATCTGCAGTGAACCGCAGGATGTCAAAAGAAGACAAAGGACCGTTATACATCCACATAATATGGTTTTAAATTTCTTTTTGCTCATATTGCACTCCTTTTTCGAACATATGTACTTGTTAAGTATACACTATTTTTTCTAATATAGGAAGTGCTTTGTGTGAACACCAGTAACAAAATGTCAATAGTTTTTTAATCACTTTTCAAAAAAGGAAAAAAAATAGAACGTTATAGTTAATTTCCATACGCTC